>JANMDR010000091.1:0-2257 GCA_031376425.1 Betaproteobacteria bacterium | reverse complement strand
GCTCACTAGGAAAACCGTACCGGTAAAGCTCTGTAGCAGTTCTTCAAGTAATTCCAAGGTTTCAATATCTAAATCATTGGTCGGTTCGTCTAGTACCAGTACATTAGCGGGCTTGGCAAACAAGCGTGCCAATAACAAACGATTGCGCTCGCCACCAGAAAGCGATTTCACCTTGGCGCGTGCGCGTTGTGGTGGGAATAAAAAATCGCCCAAATAACTAATCACATGTTTGCGGCTACCATTCACTTCTATAAATTCTGAGCCTGGGCTAATCACATCAGCTAGGGTGGATTCATCCTTTAGCGCTTCGCGGAATTGATCAAAGTAAGCCACTTCCATTTGTGTGCCGCGTTTAATGGTGCCGCTATCTTGCTCAAGTAAACCTAAAACAAGTTTTAGTAAAGTGGTTTTGCCAGCGCCATTAGGGCCGATTAAACCAACATGGTCACCGCGTTGTACCACGCCGGTAAAGTTTTTGATAATCACTTTATCGCCATAGCTTTTTGATACGTTTTCGAGTTCGGCCACGATCTTACCGCTACGCTCACCCGCATCCAAAGTGAAGTTCACACTGCCCTTCAAGTCGCGTCGTGCCGCCCGCACCACACGTAGCGCTTCAAGCCTGCGCACGCGTCCCTCGTTACGAGTGCGTCGTGCTTTCACGCCTTGGCGAATCCATACTTCTTCTTCCTTCAGTACCTTATCAAATTTTTGAAACTCAAGCTCTTGCGCATGCAGCATTTCGGCTTTGCGTTTTTGATATTCTTCGAAGCTACCGGGATAGCTCGATAACTTGCCGCGATCAAGCTCAATGATACGGGTGGCGATATTTTCCAAAAACCGTCGATCATGACTCACTACCAATACCGCACCAGTGAAAGCTAAAATCGTTTGTTCTAGCCAATCAATCCCGGCAATGTCCAGATGGTTAGTAGGCTCATCAAGTAACAGCAAATCAGGTGAACTAACGAGTGCACGGGCTAATGCTACCCGCTTACGTAAGCCACCGGAAAGTGAGGAAATTCGCGCTTCTTCAGGTAATCCTAAACGTGCGATGGCATGCCCCACATTGGCATCAAGCAACCAACCATCACGCGCATCAATTTGCGATTGCAATGCCGACATCTGCTCCATCACCGCGTGCATAGCGTCATCATCCAGCCCTTCGGGGTGCGATAAAGCATAAGTGGCGGCATGATAATCCACTAATATTTTTGCCAACTCGCCCAAGCCACCAGCCACGGCTTCAAACACGGTTTGATTCAAATCGAACGGCGGTTCTTGCAACACACAAGCCACTTTTAGGCCTGTATTAAAAATTACCTCGCCATCATCAGCCTTAGCCTCACTGGATAAAATACGAATTAAGCTACTTTTACCCTCGCCGTTACGGCCAATAAGCGCCAAGCGCTCGCCAGCATCAATACTTAAATCAACACGGTCAAGCAGGGCAACATCGCCAAAAGCTAAGGATAAATTTTTTAAATGCAGAATGGGCATGATGCGGGTCTGTAAAGTGAGCTGAAGATGAGCTTAAAAGTGGGGCAGGCGGCGGAGGCAAGATTGAGCCCGCTGCGTTTTAAACGCCAAGCCCAATATTGTAACCGAGCGCACCCGCAGCTTTTGCTTAAACTAGTTGTAAACGCTGCTAAATGTCGGATTTAGGGCGCTTTTGAGCGTAAAATGCGAAACTTCAGCATAAATACCTCACTCGCCCCGGTAGCTCAGTGGATAGAGCACCTTCCTCCTAAGAAGGGGGTCACACGTTCGATTCGTGTCCGGGGCACCAATTTTTACAGGCTTTACGCGATAGTGCGTATTACTCACACAGCACTGTAAGTTGCGAACTTCGCAATATGTTTTTGAAACTATAGCTTTTTTACTTCACCGTCGGTGATGATAAAACTAGCTAATTTACCTATTTTTAGCGAAGCCAATTCTGTCATCCACGCAGAGTATTTGCCCGGTGTGACTGAAATACAAATTTAAAATACGAATAGCGCTGCATTTTCAAATGTTGAAAATCTGACACTTTGCCTTGTCCGCTACAATTGCTGTCGATAATTCGACAGCATCAACGGCGTATTCGCAAACTTGTACCCCGCTATGGGCGCTATGCTGTGGGTAAAAAGCCGTGCATTGGCCATTTGACTTACTGGTACGACTCTTGCTTTATATATTTGATAATAGATGATTTCAGAAGAAATGACTGACGCTGTGTCAGTTCAGGCGCGTAAAGTGATTCAAAAAAGATAAC
>JANMDR010000079.1:0-4331 GCA_031376425.1 Betaproteobacteria bacterium | reverse complement strand
ACGCCACCTAGCCGACATCGGCCAACGCTACCAACAAACTGATACCAGCTCATGGCAAGTCGTCAACGGCAGCACCGCAGAACCCGGCGGCACCATCACAGCAACCCACTGGAAGATCGGCGATCAAGTACGCAAGATTATCACCGAACCGGGTAATTTAAGCATCCCCGGCACCGATGCTGAAAACACGGCATTCTTTAACCAATTACAGACGTTAGCACCGGGCTTTGATATTAGCTTTATTAGTGAAGCGATTAAGGGCAGTGCAAAGATTGATACCCATACGGGGGCACCTAGACCTAATCCGTGGAAGATGATATTAGCAGCGGTGGCAGCGATTATTATTACCATCGCCTCGGCAGGAACCGGTGCACCTTTGGCCTTTACCACGTTATTCTCAAGCCTAGGGTTAGAAGGTGTTGTTGCATTGATGGCTAATGCCGCCTTCGCGGCAGCGCTAAGCAGCGTCGCCACTCAACTGATCACCACCGGTAAAGTAGATTGGAGCAGTGTAGGCAAAGGCGCGTTGATAGCAGCATTGACGGCGGGGTTGATTGATCACCTCAACCTCAAACTACCCGCAGAATATAACGGCGTGGATCCTGCCAAGGTTCCCTTCGCAGAAAAGCTATCGCTCGCCCTACAAAAAGGGCTTGTGAGTGCTACCGTATCCACTGCTGTTAACGGCGGCGGCGTCAACGGCTTTATTGATAGCGTAAAAGGCTCAATCATTACCTTCTTGGGTGCTGAAGCGGCATCGGCTATCGGCGCGAAATTTGATTTACAGGGCAAGACCTTAGAGCACATCTTGTCGCATGGCGTATTGGGCTGTGCACTAGCGGCAGCACAAGGCAATGATTGTGCCAGTGGTGCGCTCGGTGCAATGATAGCGGAAGGCATTGCGCCAGCGGTGGCTGAGCAAGTACGCAACTTACTACCAAGTTCGTTCTTCAATGCTGGTGTCGCCTCTATTACCGCACTAATTGCAGGCACGGTGACGCAACTTGTAGGTGGCGAGGGTACGACGGCGGTAAGTACGGCGGATAATGCGATTCAGAATAACTATTTGACGACGCCACAACTGGCGCGGATGAGTGCAGCATACGATAACTGCCAAACGCCTGCTTGCATAGCAAAAGTTTGGGCAGAGTTTAAGTACTTAGATGGTGCACAGGATTTATTGATTTTAAAAGGCATGGCCAAAGAAGGGCTTGAAGAAGCCTTTGGGATGGGCGTAGGTCTTGTCCAACTGACGTGCTTAACTAGTATGGTTTGTAAAGCACTGACCGGTGGCGAGAAGAAACTTGAGCAGATGCGCGACACCATCAAGAACCTCGCTACCGATGCTGAGTTCCGGCAGGCGCTTCTTGATAAGGGCTTTAAAAACGTTGATGACACATTTGCGCGACTTAATGCGATGGCCGACAAAGAGAATCCAACCAATGCAGAGTTAGTACAGTACGGTCAAGACATTGCAAAGCTGTTTATTATGGCAGGCACAATAATTGGCGGTGTGACAGTTGCGGCTAGACTTAGTACGAGTCTGGCTGGACGATTAGCCAGTACGCTAGGCGATGCATTCGGCTCAAACTTTATGGCGCGACTGGAAGCTACAGTAGCGCAGCGGGTCACGAGTACAGTGCGACCGATGCAGGCAGGTGATGCGGTATTTGATCAAAGTGGTCGAATGGTCGCAGTTTGGGATGTTGCAAAAAACGATTGGGCACCAGTGCTCGGATTGCCCGGCCCTGTTGCTGCAGTTACTACAGAAATTGCGGTACTCGCACGCAACGGCGTTTTATTACCGAGTGAAGTGGTGTCGAATGCGTCGCTACTGGTACTAGCCAACCCAGTAAGCGGTTCGACATTGTTATCTACCACTGGTGTGGTACTTGCGACGCTGACGAATGGAGTTTGGGTTAGGACGGCACTAGACTGGTCTCTCGTAAGTAAGTTGGGTGAAAATCGCGTTGACCACGTGATAGGGCAGCATGGCCAATTAAATCTCCAAAAACGGGCGCAGGGTGTTTTCTATGGAGATCCAATAAACGTGACGAACGATGCTTGGTCAATAGTTCAAACTCAAGGAATAAGGCCGGTAACGGTGAATGGAGCTGATATATATGTTGTGCCTCGTCCTAATTCGGGCTTCGCAGGGGGCTACACTGGGCAACGGCAGAATTTGAATACGGTTACTATTATTACGGTTCCGGGGACGAATAGAATTATTACGTCGTACCCCGGAAACGGTCGCCCATTCCCAAAAATTCCTGGATCATAATGAACAAAAACTATGCGGTGGTTAGAGAAACCTGCCCTATTTGCGGTCAAGGGCAATTGCTTATTGCAATTGCTGAATCAATACCAAAAGATTTTTTTATCTTGTGTGAAGACTGTGAATCAGAATGGAGTTCAATTGAAGATGTCGATGATATAGAAATGGCGACACGTGATACACATAAATTTTTAAGATACGCCAACATAGAAGATTTAGCTAGTCATCTTTGGCAAAAATTGATTTTGAATAAATAAGGCGTTGCCCTGTCTGGAAAGGTTCAATTTGTCTTGGGTATGTCCTGACGTGTCAGGAACTCGATATAGAGCAGAAATCAAGTTCAAACGATAAAGTTAACTATGAAGATTCAAAATTACGATGAAATTCTAAGGGATTCTTTTGGTTTATGGATATCGGGATTCTTTAGTGCCATAAGTGGTTGGAACCCGAACATTACTTTCGTCGAACATAAAGCGGCTTTTTTTTGGATGCTCGAAAAACTGTTAGCCGAAGAAAAAATACGGTTTTGTCCACCAAATGAATTCTGGAAACCTGGTCACGACGTTTGGGATGCTGAAGTTACCACGATTGTGCAATATTTTCATTCCCGCTGGCCAATCGCAGCTCAAACAGAAGAAGATAGAGTGCTTATAGATTATTTCTATGATATGCCCGCAATACTTTGGGTTGGCATTGATGGTGAGCTTTACGATTCGTAACGACTGTCCTGTCCACCGTGTTAACTAAGCACGCGCCTCTGCTGGTGTATGCCCATCCAAGCCTTGATGTGGTCGAATTTGGTTGTACCAATCCTTAAATGTTTTCAGAGCAAAACCTACAAAAGCCCTATAAAAATCTTTGCACCTTCTGAACCCGCATCAAGCTATAAGATGAGCACCACCAACACGCAACACAACAATCTAATATTTAAATTAGCGCTTATAAATAACAACCTGAAGACATGCTAAAACAGGGCATTTTAAGGCGGCAAATCGGGTAAAATGCAGTATGTTCACAAGGGAATTTCTGCAAAATAAATTGATGGCTATCGCAACGCATATAGGCCACACACACGTGTTTCGCATCATATCGGCATGCATCCTCAGCATCGTCCGCTTTCCCGCTGTTGCTGCGGCCAGAACAATAGACACAACCCTAGCCACCTTCCAAACTTGGTTACGCCGCAACCCCACTATCCTCACCGCCGCTGCACCACAGCGCACGCCCTTAAGCCAAACAAGTCAAGTAAACCAAGCTGCGCAGCAACTAGCGCTATCGCGCGGCAACCCCAACTCCCGCGACCACCACCCCATTATCCACAACCCCCGTCCGCTGTGGCACCGCATCAGCATGGGCATCTTCACCGCCATCTTAGCTATTTCCGAAGGGGGATTAGCTATCATTCCTAAGTCCGTTATAGCCGCCCCGATTGTTGATTCGCGTGCGCCCATTGTGTTTCGTCCCGTCATCGAACTTAGCCTCAAAGGTGTACTGCCCACCGGCACCATCGCCATAGAAGCTGACAACAGCTACCGCAATAGCCCTGATGCGCTAAACATCGGCAACTTAAACCTCACCATCAACCAAGGCGGCTCGCTCACCAACAGCGCCCTGATCTTTGCAGGCACCAACTTAAACCTAAACGTTGACGGTGCTTGTCCTGTCCACTGCGGACGCATCATAAAACACAGTCCGAATCGGCGTTTTTTTAAAAATTTAATCGCTAAACTTGCAATCAAATTTTGAAGCATCGCCGCGTTTTACGTGATATTCAGTTTTTCATCACACCACAAATAAAAATACTCTAAATTTTCACCTGCAACCCCGCAACTTTCTCTCGCATCACCACACGAAACTAAAATCATGAAATACGTGTAGAAGCTTTATTTATTGGCTTCTCCACCGTATTCGATGCCCCGTTAACAACCCATCCCAAGCCACAAACGGCGTAACACTTCCGATAGCCTTTTCTTCAAACGCTTCCGATGAAATTCGTCCCGTCAACCAAGCCCACACCTCCGCTGGTGTATGCCCATCCAAGGCTTGATGGGGTCGA
>JANMDR010000057.1:0-2527 GCA_031376425.1 Betaproteobacteria bacterium | reverse complement strand
GTATTTTTGCAAAACATTACCGGCTTTATGGTTGGTAAAAAGTATGAAACCGGCGGTATTGCTAAAGACGGCGCAAAAATGGTTACGGCTGTTAGCTGTGCCAGTGTGCCTAAATTTACAGTGGTAGTTGGGGGCAGTTTTGGTGCGGGCAACTACGGCATGTGTGGTCGCGCCTTTAATCCACGATTTATGTGGATGTGGCCAAACTCACGCATCAGTGTAATGGGTGGTGAGCAAGCCGCCAGTGTGTTGGCAACAGTAAAACGCGATGGTATCGAAGCTAAAGGCGGCGCGTGGAGTAAGGACGAAGAAGAAGCCTTCAAAGACCCCGTGCGTAAGCAATACGAGGATCAAGGTAATCCTTACTACGCTACTGCAAGGCTGTGGGATGACGGTGTAATCGATCCAATTGAAACACGCACAGTATTAGGATTAGGGTTGGCAGCAGCCAGAAATGCACCGATTGAAAAGACCCAGTACGGTGTGTTTAGAATGTAATAAAAAGCTTGGAAAAATTCAAAATTAACCGCTGCTATTATGCTATCAGAAAGCAAAATCTTGACCAAAGCCCTTACTACAAATCCTGCTACAGCATCCACCCGAGTTGTTGTTACCTTCGCCAGGCAGGTCGGTACTATCACACTCAATAATCCTGAAAAGCATAATGCTTTTGATGATACTTTGATCGCAGAAATCTCTAATGCGATTCAGGTTTGTAATCGATCTATGTCCACCCGAGTGATTGTGCTGGCGGCTGCGGGCAAATCGTTTTCTGCTGGTGCCGATCTTAATTGGATGCAGCGTATGGCCGATTATACGCAAGAAGAAAACGAAGAAGATGCAATGGGCTTAGCGGCGCTCATGGGCGCATTACACGGCACCCGCAAGCCCACCATCGCGCGGGTGCAGGGCGCGGCCTTTGGCGGCGGGGTGGGTTTAGTGGCGTGTTGTGATGTTGCGGTGGGAACAGTGAACGCGTCGTTTTGTTTATCTGAAACTAAGTTAGGGCTGGTACCCGCTGTGATTTCTCCCTACGTTCTTGCCGCCATTGGTGAACGTGCGGCGCATCGCTATTTTTTAACAGCCGAGAAGTTTAGCGCCGCAGAAGCGCATCGCATCGGTTTGCTGCATGAAGTGGTGACTGACGAATCAGCGTTGGATGCCAAGGTTGCCGAGATTGCTGCCGCCTTGTGCGTAGCGGGGCCAAAGGCGCTAGAAGAAGCGAAGCAACTCATTGCCTTGGTAGCGCATCAACCGATAGATGAAACCTTGATGACTGAAACGGCAGAATTCATTGCGCGGATTCGCGGCAGCCGTGAAGGACGTGAAGGGGTGACGGCGTTTCTGGAAAAACGCAAGCCCAGCTGGTTGGTGGATTAGGTTGGTGGATTAGGGCGCACAGCAAAGCATAAAAAGGATAAAAATGTTCAATAAAATACTAATAGCAAATCGCGGTGAAATTGCCTGCCGTGTCATTAAAACCTGCAAACGTCTAGGAATACGTACGGTCGCTGTTTATTCTGATGCTGATCTGAACGCGCAACACGTAGCGCAGGCTGATGAGGCGGTACATATCGGTGGCGCACGCGCGGTTGATTCGTATTTAAAAGGCGATGTAATTATTGCCGTAGCGAAGCAAACGGGAGCGCAAGCGATTCATCCAGGTTATGGGTTTTTATCAGAAAATGAAAAATTTGCGACTGCGGTAGAGGCAGCAGGCCTTGTATTTATTGGCCCTACAGCTGATTCGATTGAGCGCATGGGCTTAAAGGACCGTGCCAAAAAAATCATGCAAGCAGCAGGGGTGCCAGTGGTGCCCGGCTATCATGGCGAAAATCAGGACCCAGAATTTTTGTATAAACAAGCCGATGTCGTGGGCTATCCTGTACTTATCAAAGCCTGTGCTGGTGGTGGTGGCAAGGGCATGCGCTTGGTTGAAAAGGCGAGTGATTTTCTATCGCAACTAGAAAGTGCCAAACGCGAAAGTCGTAACGCCTTCGGTGATGATGCCGTGTTGATAGAGCGCTTTGTACAAGGCCCCCATCATATTGAGTTTCAAGTGTTCGGCGATACCCATGGTAATTTCGTGCATCTGTTTGAGCGTGAATGCTCTATTCAGCGCCGCCATCAAAAAATATTGGAAGAAACCCCGTCCCCGTTTTTAGATGATGATATGCGTTTGGCGATGGGCGATGCCGCCGTGGCGGCAGTGCGTGCTATCAATTATCGTGGTGCGGGCACAATTGAATTTATTGTGGGTGAAGACCGTGAATTTTTCTTCATGGAAATGAACACGCGCTTACAAGTGGAGCACCCCATTACCGAAATGATTACGGGGGAAGATTTAGTTGAATGGCAATTAAGAGTTGCCGCAGGTGAAGAATTACCGTTGATTCAACAACAAATTATTACTGGCGGCCATGCCATTGAAGTGCGCTTGTGTGCCGAGAACCCTCTGAACGATTTTTTACCTGAAACTGGATTGATGCGCAGTTTTATCACGCCGCTGGGTTTAGACCCTGCTGAT
>JANMDR010000037.1:0-5184 GCA_031376425.1 Betaproteobacteria bacterium | reverse complement strand
GACCATAAATTCATCGCCAGAAAGCCGCGCTACTAAATCAATTTCGCGCACGCAACGCAGTAGCCGCGTGGCGATGTTTTTAATGAGCACGTCGCCGACGCGATGGCCTAAGGTGTCGTTTACTTCCTTGAAGCGGTCAAGGTCTAAAAACAGCGCCGCTACTTTGGTGTTATTGCGCTTACCACGGGCGATGGCTTGGGTTAGGCGGTCTTGCAACAGCGCCCGATTAGGCAGGCCGGTGAGGATGTCATGGGTGGCATCATGGAGCAATTGCTCTTCGGCATTGACGCGACTGGTGACGTCTTGCATCAAGGCCAATACCGAAACGATGGCGCCGCTATCATCAAGCAGCCGCGAGTAATTCCATTCCACCCAAATCACCCTGCCATCTTTGCGATAGTTGCGGTTTAAGCTGGTAGCGTGGGGTTCTCTATCGTGTAGCAGGCGCTGTACTACATCATCGACAATATGTTGATCGGCGGTAAAGGTGAGTGGCAGGGTGCGCGGTTGTATGCCTATGGTTTCGGCTTCGTTCCAGCCAAAAATATTTTCGGCCTGTTTTGACCAGCGGCGAACTAACAGGTTTTCGTCTAATTCAATCACCCCCAGCGGCGTATTTTCAATATGCGATGAGAGTAACCAATTGGCGCGTTGTAACTCGATTTCAACGCGCTTTAAACGGTCAATATCGGTGGCGGCATTGTAGAAGCCGATCACTTCATTGTTCGCATCACGGCGCGGCGTCATAAACACATCTAGCCACCGATCCGGCCCGTCATGCCACGGCGAGATGCGCTCATAGCGTACTTCATTGCCAGCCAATGCCTGCCGCCAATAGGGTAGATAATCTTCGAAATGCTCAGGCTTTAGAATGGTGATCACATGGGCGTTGATAAGTTCAGCGCGGGTTTTATTCAAGGCCAATTCCACCTGCCGATTCACCGATTGATAGCGCAGATTTTTATCAATATAGGCCACCGGATAGGGCAGGCTATCAAGTGCAAAGAGTAATTCAGCCTCACTACGCTCTACCCGTTCCTGTGCCTGTCTGGTTTCGTTTATATCGCTGCTCACAACGTAAATGCCTTGCACAGCACCCTCGGCACTGAAGTCGGGCACTAAGGTCACTTTAAACCAGTGATGGCTGTGATCGGGCAATTCAACAAGGCGTTCGTAATCCAATGTTTCGCCTTCTTGGGCGCGTTTAAAGTAGGGGTCAACCTCTTGTGCGCCTGCAACACCAATAATGTCAGTGATGGTCTTACCGATAATTGATTCTAGGGTCTCGCCAGTGCCTACTAAAAAGGCGCGGTTGGCGTAGCGGCAGCGTGCATCCAACCCGTAGTAGGCGATGGAAAGGGGTACATTGTCGTGAAACAATTGCAAGGTGCGCGTCTGTTCCTGCAAGGCTTTGCGCAGCATCACGTCATCATGAATATCGGTGAGCAGAGTATAAATACCCGCCACCGTGCCGTCTTCACGGATGTCGGGAATTAGATTGTTGCGAATCCAACGCGGCCCATTTTTTGCCGCTTGATTAAGACGTTCATAGCTAATGGTTTCGCCTTTAAAAGCCCGATCTAAATAGGGTTTTACCTCCGCAAAAACCGCTTCACCAAATTTTTCTATTAGGTGTCTGCCAATAAAGTCATCCGGGTTGCGTGTCCCCCAATTGATGCTTGCGGAGTTTACAAAGCGAAACCGCAAGTCCCTATCAATATAGCTAATAGGCGCACCGATATTGTCGGTAATCAGGCGCAATTGGCGCTGCTGTTCAATCAGACTGGCGCGCAGTACGTAATCTTCTTCAATGTCAGTAATAACGGTTAACACGCTCTCAACCACGCCAGCTTGATTAATCTGCGGCAGCATGGTCACGCGCAATTGCATTTCCCGTACTAATAACTTCGCGCGATGCTCAAATTTTATTTTCTCACCCTTTAGCGCGCGGTGAATAAACGGCAGCATCTGCTCGTATTGCGCGGTGCCGGTGATATCTTGTATCCGTGTGCCCACGATTTCGGCTTCGTTTAGGCTATACCATTCACATGCCTGCCGGTTGGCAAAAGTAAAGCGTAAATCAGCATTAAATTTAACGATAGGCATGCCAACATTATTGGCAATGGCCTTGAGTTCTTTTTCTTTTTCCTGCAGGCGATCATGGGTGCGTAATTCATCTTCCACATCGAGCGAAGTAATATAAATGCCGGCCACTTCACCGGTGCTCAGATGGCTACCAATGACATGCGGATAAATGGTGATGCGAATTCGCCGATCTTGGCGAACGGCGGAAAAAGATTTGCTTTCGAAGGTAACCGTTTCACCCGCAAAGGCGCGTTTTAAAAAAGGCAGATAGTGCTTAGCCCCTTCTTGCGGCACTAAATCGTAAACCGATTTACCCAAGACGCGCTCATTGCTGCGGTTTACCCACGCCAGAAAGGGCTTGTTGGCATAGCGCACGATAAAATCTTTATCCACATACAGCGCCATGCGGCCAGTAGCATCCGCCAGATGGCGCAGCATCGCTTCGTTATTGCTAGGCGGTAAATGAATGGTTGATACGTCCGCTATTTCTAACATGGTGGCAATAGCGCCCCACACCACACCGGCGGCATCCCGCTTAGGAAAATAGCTGGTTTTAAAAAGGCGATTTTCACCCGACGCGCCGATGATGGTGCGATTAAACGTAACATCGCGGCCATCTTTAATCGCCGCTTCTACATAGGGGTCAATTTGCACCAACTGGAACACATCCAGCACCACATCAATACGCTTATTGACCAATGCCTCCTCAGTACGGCCCACCAAAGCGCAATACGCGGCATTTACCAGCCTAAAATAGCCATCGGCGCTGGCGAAGCAAGCAGGAATACCCAGCGCGTGTAATCCTGGCGCTATGCTGGTTAGATAAGCTTGGCGTTCACTATCGGCCAAGGCATTTGTGGCGTTGCTTGGGTTCATGCGTCTGAGTTTAGCGCAATCCAATGCTAAATTATACCCGTACGTGTAAGCAGTGATTTTTACTCAGCCCCATGCGGTGCTGCTGCGATAGTTAAGATAATTCCTATAGTTGCGATGAGAGTGTTACGCTATCATGCTATCGGTACTGTGCGTACGCGCTTATAGGTGCTACGCCAATACGGTATCAGTGTTATCAGTATAATTATGCAGGTGTTACGCTAATACCACAGTGAAGGTCAAATTAGCTTTAAAGATAGTGCATTATTTCCGTCACAATTAGATGTCTGTATTATATTATCTAGGCGCACCTAAAGAGCTTGCAATTAGAAAGCTTAAAGTTGGTTAATATTGCGTCTATATGCAAAATTACCTGCTACAATTGTTTCGCATTTGCGTTCCTGTGATGGCAATTTCAATGAGAATAATAAAAATGACACCTGCTGTGATTAGGTACGCCACTGAGCACGTATTTGCGTATGTATTTGCGTCAGTAACTGCATACGGTATTAAGGTCGAAACATGACCAGCAAACTGTTTACCGTCGAACAGGTTTTAGAGCGCACGGCCGCTGGCCAAGCGGCATTGCAACAACGTAGCCAAGAAATTTCCCCGAAATTACGCGCGGTACTCTACCTAATAGACGGCGAACGCACGCTCGCCGCCCTGCTTGATGGCGTGGGCTCGATGGCGGAGTTAATTTCAACACAGATTGATACCCTGGCGAAGATGGGGCTGTTACAGCTCAAAGAACGGCGCAAGGAACCGCGCGAAGAAGAAATTTCAGGCGCGGCATTGATGGTGGCAAAGGCACGGCGCGCCAACAACGCCGAACCGCGCAACCTACCCACCTCAAACTTTTTTAATACCTCACAGTTTGGCGGTGCCGTCGAAGCCGACGCAAAATCCGCTGGCGATGCCATGCGCCCGCTAATGGGTGCCAAGCTAGAGTTACTGGCATTGCTAGAAAAAATACAGGTAGATAAAATTGAAAGCCTAGCGTCGTCACTGCTAGAGCCGAAAAGCCTGAGAGACCTAGCCGTTAGAACCAAAGAAGTTACCAACGAACTAGAACCCCTAATCGGCATCACCCAAAGCCAAGCCTTCTGGACCGCAGCCAAAGCCATATTGATGCGCTGGCGTAACCAACCGAGTACGGTGTAATCAGAGATTAGCGCGCGTTAAAAATATGTGGTAGACGCACGTGTTCCAGGAACGAATGATAGTTCGCCATTGCGGCTAAATTGAGTTAAGCGTTACAGACACTGAGCTGCTAAATAATAATGAATTCACCAGTAATCAATCTAATCATAGTCCTGGCAAAGCACAAATACGCATTGAAAGAAGGTCGAGAGCAGCTGGCCGTAGTGCTTGGTTTGCGAATTCCGGATGGTTGGCCGGAGTTTCCTGAGGCGTTTGAGCTGCCAGCCGCTAGCGTCCCAGAGCCTTCACCATGGTCAGGCTATTTCTTTGTGTCGCCGCGCGATGGTGCCGTAATAGGCAATGGTGGTTTTACTGGCAGCCCTCGCGATGGTGAGGTTGAGATCGGATATGAAGTGGCACCGGAGTTTCGCAATCAAGGCTTCGCTACGGCGGCGGTGTGGAACTTACTCGCTAGCGCTTTTGAACACGCTGACGTAACAGCGGTCATCGCCCATACCCTAGCCGAAAGTAACGCCTCAAATGCGGTGTTAACCAAGGCTGGATTTAAATTTGCGGGCGAGTTCCCGAATGCTGAGGTGGGAAAGGTTTGGCGTTGGCGCATTGCGAAAGACGCGCTGAAGACACCTAAAGAAATTGGTGGCACCTAACAAGGAGCAACTTTCAACTAGTACAACATGACAAATGATGCAAGCTGTGATCGTGCCGCCCCCCCCCGCCAGTATTCGAGGCTGCAACCACCCCGTCCCTACGAGTTAATCATGGCTCTACTAATTGCCGCACCGAAAATGAAATGCTAGACTCATCTTAATGGCTGTTTGTCTCTATCCATACAACGCGGTCTAACGGGCGGTAGCAATGCGCAACACCAAGCACTTCATGGAACTTCCCTACAATCCTGCTTTAAAGGAACGCTCCAAGGCCTTACGTCGTGCGGGAAATTTATCCGAAGTTTTACTGTGGAATCAAATCAAAAATAAACAATTGCTCGCACTAGATTTTGATCGGCAGAAAGTCATCGGTAATTATATTGTTGATTTTTTCTGCGTAGAAAAAGCAACCGTT
>JANMDR010000027.1:0-11283 GCA_031376425.1 Betaproteobacteria bacterium | reverse complement strand
CTATTTTTTTATGCGCAAAATTTTCTGTGTTTGCTGAGTGTGTTTGCATAATATGCATAAGCATTCCTTTTATAGATTAAGAATCTCTGAGCTTTGCTTTTTATTGCTTGGTTTGCGACAAATAATGAGTGCTAATACGTTAAAAATTAGCCGATACCAACGGACTTATTCATCTGGTTAAAATATCGGGTATTTGTTGATTGCAATATTGACCACATCGCATCGCTGGAGCGCAACATGCTGGTAGGTACAGTGCAACGTTTTGCTTTTAGCGATGCATCAACATACTGTGCCTGCTGTTTATTGAGCATCACGCTTAGGTTTAGGTTGTAGTAGGTATAGCCATCGTTTATCTTCATGTCAGCTAGCTGTGATAGGCCAGTGGCGTGCTCCTTGCGCCATTGCTCTAGGTCAACCAAGCTTGAGCGAGACTGCGTTAATGCGCATTGCATAAAAGCCTTAGCGATACGCTCGGTTTGCGCCATCACCCGGCTGGAAATATCAAGCGCATAACCAGCTTCAGTATCAATACCTTGAGCGCTTAGCTGTGCAAGCTTTTGCGCCGAGGCCATGAGTTCTTCCGATGTGGCGTAAATGACCTCACCATTTTCCCGGCTGTAGGGCTGTAGAAATAGGGCGCGCAATTCGTCATAGCGGGTACGAATGCGATTAAATACCTTTGTCTCTTCGGCGCTAAGTTGGGATTTATCTAGTTTTGCGATATTCCCATCCAATAGTGACACCTCACGTGTAAACATCGGAATGGTGGTTTCGGTACGGGAATCTGCGGCAATTTCTAAATACAAGCGCGCCACCCGTTGAATGCGCGAGCGTGTATCGACAACGGCTAGTAGGATGTTTTGTGGCGTTGCTGCTTCGGATTTGGCCTTGGTTGGCGGCGCTTTTTTGCTGAGCGTCGTTGATAAACCAGGCTGCGCGAAAACCGGTGCGCCCAGTAGGGTCAGACTTAGTGCAAACATACCGGTCGCCACTAGGGTGATAGCGCGATGTGAGTGATTGGTGGTATTTGCCATGATTTTAATGCCTCAACTGTTAAAAACGGTAAGAATACCAACGTTATGTTTCAGACTAAAGGCAGTTTCTTGACCGAAATAAAACAATGCATCATGTGTATTGCCCACAGAGCGGTTATTGCCGAAAGGTGAACTCACTTTCGTAAACCCGATCATTTGCACCAGAATTGAAAGTCCAGAGCCGCAGCGCAGTACTGACGCTTCGATTAAATACGCCTAATGGGTTAGCCGATAGAATCTCGACCCGAGTAACCTGCCCAGCACTGTTCACAGTTGCTCGCGCTCGCACTACGCCAGTTTCAATGCCGCGCTGCTTGGCTTCCATTGGAAACTCCGGCTCTCGCCTAGTTAACGGTGTAAGCGCGCGATCAAGGTTTTCCGGACTTGATGCACGCGTTGGTGCCGCTGCGGTTGGTGCGCTAGCAGGCAGACTCGGCACTAAAGTTGGTTCTATCTTCAGTTTTGGCGATTCTACGACTGGGGCAGCAGGGGGGGCTGCCGTAAGTGCCACTGCTGCGGCAGGGGGCGGCGGCGGCGGCACAGATTTTGTCGCTATTGCAGCAGCTGGCGCTGGTTCTATCGTAGCGGGCAAAGGCGTTTCTGATTTTGATTTTCCGGTGGCAGTGCTTGCACCTGGTTCAGCATCATTGTTAGAAGGGCGGGGCTGGTTTAACTGCGCTTTAATGTTTTCCATATAATCTGCTGGTTTGCGCGAGGCTACTATTTCTGCTTCCTGTTGCTTATCGAGCGTGCTGTAGGCGTTTTTAAGCCGCTCGGCGGTCGTTTTTTCTTGTGCCTCCTTACCGCAGCCAGCCAGTAGCAGCAGCATTAGCATTAGCAGTAGCAATAGGACAGCAAACGAGGTCGGTACGAAATACAAATTAATTAGCATCTTAGGCTGTTGCAGGCGTGACGTAGATTTCATTGTTTTCAAAAAGTAATTGATCAGTTTCTACGTTCTACACCCCAATTATTTTAAAATCATGACGGTAATTTGTTCGCCGACTTAATCTTTCATCCCAATTTATTTATCCACCGCAGAATTGAATTCGCCCTACATAGCCCCCACATTAAAATAAGCTTAATAATCACTTAAGGTATTGCCTTTACAATAAGGTAATTGTTGCTTCCCGCTTTACCTTTTCATTCCGTGCCTGCGCCTCTTTTTAGACTCTATTAAATTCCCCTTATGAGCCTTACCGCTAATGCTGTGTCCCCATCTGTGCCGCTGGTCGTTGAAGTAACGAATTTATTAAAAGAAGTCGTCACAGCCGACACCAAGCTGACCATATTGAATAACGCCACCTTTGGCGTCACCGCTGGCGATACTGTGGCCGTTGTCGGGGCTTCGGGTTCGGGCAAATCAACTTTGCTCGGCCTGATGGCAGGGCTTGATACCCCAACAAGTGGGGATGTAAAAATTGATGGTGTTTCTATTTTCGGTTTGGATGAAGATGGCCGCGCTAAATTGCGTGGCGAGCGCGTGGGCTTTGTATTTCAATCTTTTCAGCTCCTGCCTTCACTGACCGCACTGGAAAACGTCATGCTGCCGCTAGAACTTGCCGGTGCGCCCAATGCCGGCACGCGAGCGCAAGCTATTTTGCAACGCGTGGGCTTAGGTGCGCGGATGACGCACTATCCAAAACAATTGTCTGGCGGAGAACAGCAGCGGGTAGCCATCGCCCGCGCCTTTGTAACAGAGCCTAAGCTACTTTTTGCCGATGAGCCTACCGGTAATTTAGACAGTAAAACAGGTGCGGCCATGGTAGATTTATTGTTTACCCTTAACCGTGAGCACGGTACAACACTCATTTTAGTCACGCATGACCACACCTTGGCACGGCGTTGTACGCGACGCTTAGTCATCGATAACGGTGTTGTGATTGAGGGTGAATAGCGCATGAAAATATTTTTGTTGTCGCTGAAAATGCTGCGTCGCAACTGGCGCGCGGGGGAAGCACGTGTACTCATTGCTGCGTTGTTTGTAGCGGTGGCAAGCGTGACCACAGTAGGTTTTTTTGCTGATCGTGTTGAAGGCGCACTTAACCGTCAAGCGAACGAGCTTATTGCCGCTGATGCCACATTAATTTCTGATAAACCCACCCGCGCCGCCGCACTGAGCCGCGCCCAAGCCTTAGGCCTAACTTCTGCACAAACCACCACCTTCCCCAGTATGGTATCGGGCGATGTGGATAAAGGGCAGGGCGTTAATTTAGCGGAAATTAAAGCCGTTAGTAGCGGATTTCCTTTACGCGGTAAGCTACGGATTAGTGATGCCACAGCAGCGCCTGATCGTGAAGCCGTTGGCATACCTGCTACAGGTACGGTTTGGGTACCAGACGTTTTACTGGCGCGTATTAATGCCAGCGTTGGCGATACTTTAAAGGTGGGTAATTCGCAATTAAAAATCGCGGCATTGCTCACTAAAGAACCCGATAGTGTGCTGGAATATTTTGGCGTAATGCCACGGGTGCTACTTAATGAAGCTGATTTGGCTGCCACGGGTTTGGTACAGGTAGGTAGCCGAGTCACCTATAGATTATTGCTCGCTGGCGATACCGCAAGTATTCAAGCGTTTAAAGCTGAATTAGCCCCCACCTTAGTGCGGGGTGAGCGCATTGAAACCGTGCGTGATTCCCGCTCTGAGGTACGCACGGCGCTTGATCGCGCCCAGCGCTTTTTAGGATTAGCAACATTGCTTTCAGTGATTTTGGCCGCCGTGGCTGTGGCCTTGGCCGCGCGGCGATTCTCGCAGCGGCAAGTGGATAGCGCGGCAATGATGCGCTGTTTGGGTGCCTCGCAAAGCGATATTTTTGGATTAAATTTTTGGCAATTTGTGGCGTTTGGTATTATTGCGGTATTGGCTGGTAGTCTGTTCGGCTATATTGCGCAGGCTGTTTTAGGGGCGTTGCTGTCGCAGTATTTTACCGTGGTTTTGCCGCCGCCAAGTCCCACGCCGGTGCTACAGGGTGCGTTAATCGGGACTACTTTATTGTTTGGGTTTACCTTGCCGCCATTGCTGGCGTTGCGCAAGGTTTCAACCTTGCGGGTATTGCGGCGCGATGTGAATCCCTTAGACGCAACGGCGGTAAGTGCTTATATATTGGGCTTCTTAACGTTGTTGGCGCTCATCATCTGGCAAGCCGGTGACATTAAATTAGGCTTAATTGCCTCGGCTGGGTTTCTAATCATTTTGGCAGTTGCAGGCGGTGCAGGCTGGCTACTCATTAATTTGGCTGGCCGTGGCCGCATTGCCGCCAGCGGCGCGTGGCGCTACGGCATTGCTAATATGAAGCGGCGCTCAAACTCTAGTTTGATCCAAATCATTGCCCTTGGCTTGGGCATCATGGCTTTGCTGTTGTTAACGTTGGTACGCTCAGATCTTATTGGTGCATGGCAGACTAAATTAAAAGATGGTACGGCAAACCGTTTTGTTATCAATATTCAGAATGATCAAGTAGAAAAGGTCGCAACCTTTTATCGCGAAAATAAGCTGGAAGCTTCAGCCGCAGATTCCTTAGCGCCAATGATTCGTGGCCGCTTGGTGGCCGTTAATGATGCAAAAATACTACCAACCAAATATAAAGATGAGCGCGCCCGCCGTTTAGTGGAGCGGGAGTTTAATTTATCGTGGTCGCAAAAATTACCTGATGCCAATAGGGTGGTGTCAGGCAAGTTTTGGACAGATGAAAATGCTTCAGAGCCTAGTTACTCAATGGAAGAAGGCATCGCCAAAACCCTAGGCGTGAGCGTTGGCGATACCTTAACCTTCGATGTTGCGGGTACAAAATATGCGGCAAAGGTTACCAACTTGCGGACAGTTAATTGGGATAACTTTAAGCCGAACTTTTTTGTGATTGCCAGCCCCGGGTTAATGAAGGGCTTACCAGCAAGTTATATATCTAGCTTCTATTTGCCCGAAGGCCGAGAAGCTACTATCAATAAACTAATCGGGCAATTTCCTAACTTAACCGTGATTGATATGACGGCGATCATGACGCAGGTTCGCTCGATTTCTGATCAAGTGGGCAATGCCGTGTCGTTCGTGTTTTTGTTTACCCTGGCAGCGGGTTTGGTGGTGCTATATGCGGCTATTGCTAGTACGCAAGATGAACGTGTGTATGACGCGGCCATCATGCGCACCCTTGGCGCGAACCGCCGTCAGTTGATGATCTTGCAGTTAGCTGAGTTTTTAGCCATTGGCTTATTAGCAGGTGCGGTGGCAAGTGCCGGGGCGCTGGGCTTGGCGATGGTGTTGTCCGAACAAGTATTTGGCGTGCCCTATGAAGTTAATGCCTTGATACCCCTAATTGGCCTTGTTGGCGGTGGTCTGGGGGTCGCGCTAGCGGGATTAATTGGCACGCGTAATGCGCTAAATACCCCACCAATTGCGGTAATTCGGAGCTTGGCATAGGTTGAAATACGGCGTAAAAAATGAGCAGAATTAATGTTTCAGAAATATGACTAATGCGAAAAAAGTTGCTTAGTGGTTTAATACGTTTGTACATATTGTCCGACCGTTTTTCCTAATATTTCTAGAAAGATCACAAATGAATTTAATTCTCTGGCGCCACGCCGATGCGCTTAGTCACGACGAAGACCTAAAGCGCGAACTGAGCGATAAAGGCAAAAAGCAAGCCGCGAAAATGGCGCGCTGGCTAAAACAAAACACCGATAAAAACTGGGAAGTGTTAGTGAGTCCCGCAAAGCGCACCCTGCAAACTGCGAGCGCTTTTAGCGATGATTTCCGCGTTTGTTTAACCTTAGCACCTGATGCGACTTCCTTTTCAATTTTGCGTGAAGCGCAATGGCCGGATAATGAAAAGAACGTGATCGTCGTCTCGCACCAACCCATTTTAGGACATGTGGCCTCTAAATTATTAACCGGAGTTGATGGCGATGTATCCATTAAAAAGGGAGCTATTTGGTGGTTTGTAGCCAAAGACCCTGAAGATGGTATTACTGGCTTAAGCTTAAAAGCGGTAATTGCGCCGGATGAATTACCTGATTAGTGGCTTTAATACGCTGTTTTGAGGCGCTCTAGTACGAATTAATGAGTGCTCATGCCCAGTCGCGTGAGCGCTCCACTGCACGCAGCCAGCTCTGCAACCTTGCATAGGCTTCGTCGCGTGCGTCAGAGGGAACAAAGATACGATCTTTGGCCCACAGCGCCTCAATCTCTGCTTGGTCCTTCCAAAAGCCCACTGCCAAACCCGCTAGATAGGCCGCACCAAGTGCGGTGGTTTCGGTAATTTTTGGGCGCACCACTTTTTTACCCACTAAATCAGATTGAAATTGCATTAACAAATTATTAACCGTCGCCCCGCCATCAACGCGAATTTCAGTAAGCGGTATGCCTGCGTCATCACGCATCGCCATCACTAGTTCGGCGCTTTGAAAGGCAATGCTTTCAATGGCGGCACGCGCCAAATGTGCTTTGCTTGTGCCCCGTGTGATGCCAACAATGACGCCTCGTGCATTTTGGTCCCAATGCGGTGCGCCTAGACCCGCAAAGGCGGGCACAAAATAGACGCCGCCAGTGTCTGGTACCGATGCGGCGAGTGCCTCTACTTCGGCGGCGCTGCCAATAATGCCCAGACCATCGCGAAGCCACTGAATCGCTGCACCAGCAATAAATACGCTGCCTTCAAGCGCGTAATGCATGGCACCATCAATGCTCCATGCCACTGTGGTGAGCAGATGATTATTAGATGTAACAGGTTTTTCACCAGTGTGCATCAACATAAAACAGCCAGTGCCGTAGGTGTTCTTCGCCATACCGGGGTTGTAGCAAGCTTGCCCAAATAGTGCTGCTTGTTGGTCCCCAGCAAGTGCAGCAATTTGTATGCCCTTTGGTAGGTCATTACAATTGGTAATGCCCACTAAGCCGCTCGTTTCAACGACTAAGGGCAACATTGCCGCCGGAATTTCAAAAATCGCCAGTAATTCTTCATCCCACATGCCGGTATGAATATTGAATAATAGGGTGCGCGATGCATTGGAGCTATCAGTACAGTGGACAACGCCGGCTGTAAGGTTCCATAGTAGCCAAGTGTCAATGGTGCCAAATGCAAGCTTTCCGGCTTCGGCATCTTCCCGCGCGCCGGGCACGTTTTCGAGTATCCAGCGGATTTTGCTGGCGGAAAAATACGCGTCAATCACTAAGCCTGTTTTATCAGAAATTACGGTGCCTAAGTCGCGCTTTTTTAAGGCGTTGCAATAATCTGCGGTGCGCCGATCTTGCCAAACAATCGCGTTATAAATCGGCTGGCCCGTGGCGCGATTCCACACCACAGTGGTTTCACGTTGATTGGTGATGCCAATGGCGATATCGTTTGCATTGGTAATTTTGGCTGTGTCAATAACACTGGCGGCTGTGCGCAACTGCGATTGAACAATTTCCCAAGGGTCGTGTTCTACCCAACCAGATTGCGGGAAAATTTGAGTAAATTCTTGCGCTGCTTGGCCGACAATTTCCCCTGCATGGTTAAATAAAATTGAGCGTGAACTGGTGGTTCCTTGGTCAAGCGCAAGAATGGCTTTCATTTAGTCACCCGATGAATTATTGAGATTAATGCTGCATTGCGGCTTAATAGTATTTCAAGTGTAATCTTAAGTTTCTGCATGTACCTACAAAAGATGCTGCGGATAGCTTAAAATAGTTGTTTTAGTGACGTGCATTGTCTATGATGATGATTCATTCGCTATGATGTAACTTTCTAGATATAGTTGTAAATATGCTTTGTTCATGCTGTGGGCATTAGCGTCATCATCAGCTCTACTAGTTTTTCAGCATAAATAAGCGCACCGCATCAATTATAAATAGCTGGAGGCAATATGGGATTACTCGACGATCTAAAAAAAGAAGCCGAGAACTTAAAAAATTTGGAAGCTGCAAAAACAGCAACCATCACAACTAGCGCGGCGAGTGTTGATAAAGCGATGCGCGAAGCGTTTCTGTACATCAATGATTTGTTTAAGCAACTCAACGTTGTTAAACCAGCCTGTCCACGCGTGTATGACATGCAGGATGTTGGCCGCTTCATGGGTTTGGTGCAGCAAGATTATCGGATTGAAAACCGCACTAAGTTAATCAAAGATGTTGAGCATTTTGATACGGTAACCATTACCTTCAAGCGTACCAGCCCAAATTTCATTACCGTGAGACGTGAAGCAGAGCAAATTGAGCGGTTCCGTAATATTTTATGGCAAAGCAATTTAAAATTTACGTCCGAGCAACACCATAACGAACGTCGTATCGTCACCGCTGAAACGTTTAAAATCGCGATGGAAGTGCCTTGCGGCGTTGATATGGTGGGTGACTATGAAAATGGCGTAGTTCGATTTAAAATGAAAAATATGGATGAAATTGGGCCCGTAACCTATACCTTAGAACCATCTGCAATTGGTACAGCGTCACTAGAAGAACTGGCCAAAACACTAATAGGAAAAGAATCGGACTTTAAGGTATTTAATCGCCGCATCGTTGGGACTAGTGGCAGTACCCAGTTTACAAAAAGCAGCGCGAACAGAACGAAATACATCGTGGAAGAAGCGCCGCCTGAAGAGGAAAAGAAAGGCGGATTTTTTGGCTCCCTAAAATCTGCTCTTAAAACCGATATCACCCAAGTGTTGCGTAAAAAAGACTAGAAATAGTTAACGCAGATTTGACGCTTAAGTAATTGCCCAAAAAAGGCACCAATAACTATTGGCGCCTTTTGTTTTATGCGCCGCCAAAATACCACGTAAATCTCTCGCTTAATCATGCAAAGAATCACGACGTTTGTCATCAGAATAACTTCTGTTTTCGTGTACACTTCATTTGCATTTCGGGTCATATTGCGCTGCAACAGTACGGTTGCGTGCGCTTATGACATTGCATCTGAAATAAATCTCAAATAAAACATCAAACCCGTTCTTGGAGACCGCGCAATGAGTAAAAATATCCAAAAAAAATCCCAAATTAAACACGTGTTTCGTGCAGGCACCATTGCCGTGGCGCTGAGTTTTTCTGCTGCTGCAAATGCACAAAGTGAAGTACAGATGTGGCATTCAATGACGGGGGCATTAGGGGATCGCGTTGCAGAGCTCACCAGTAAATTTAATGCGAGCCAAAAAGATTATAAAGTGGTGGCAGTGTACAAAGGTAGCTACCCAGAATCAATGACGGCAGCTATTGCGGCCTATCGTGCGGGCAATGCACCGCATATTTTGCAAGTGTTTGAAGTTGGCACGGCCACGATGATGGGCGCCAAAGGCGCAATTAAGCCCGTGTATCAGCTTATGAAAGATGCCGACGTTAAATTTGATTCTAAAGCCTACGTAAGCGCAGTAGCAGGCTACTACACGGATAGCCGTGGCAATATGTTGTCTATGCCATTCAATAGCTCTACAACCGTGTTTTATATCAACAAAGACGCGTTTAAAAAAGCGGGTTTAGACCCTGCAAAGGCACCAAAAACATGGAAAGAATTTAATGCAGCCGCTGATAAACTAAAAGCCAGCGGATCAGCATGTGCGTACACGACAGGTTGGCCTTCTTGGGTGCACGTAGAAAATTTTAGTGCTTGGCATAATATTCCTATTGGCACAAAATCTAACGGTATCGACGGCATGGATTCTGAGTTTAAAATTAACTCGCCATTGCATGTTCGGCAAATTCAAATGTTGGCCGATATGAATAAGCGCGGCGTATTTGTTTATGCTGGGCGGCGCAATGAAGCTGAAGCCAAGTTCTTTTCCGGCGAATGTGCCATGCTTACTTCAAGCTCCGGCGCCCAAGCGAATATTCGCAAAAACGCCAAGTTTGATTTCTCCGTTAATTTCATTCCCTATCATGATGACGTTGCCGGTGCACCGCAAAACTCTATCATCGGTGGCGCATCGCTTTGGGTTATGGGCGGCAAAACCAACAACGCCTATAAAGGCGTAGCGCAGTTCCTATCGTTCTTGTCGGAAACCGAAACCCAAGCTAATTGGGCACAGCAAACAGGTTATGTGCCGATTACCAATGCAGCGCAAGCACTCACAGCAAAGTCAGGATTTTTTGAGAAAACGCCGGGCGCTGATATTGCCTACAAACAGTTAAATTTCAAACCACCAACTACTAATTCTAAGGGCTTACGTTTCGGCAATTATGTACAAGGCCGCGAAGTCATTGAAGAAGAAATTGAGGCCGTACTAGCTGGTAAGAAAACCGCACAAGCAGCGATGGATGACGCGGTAAAACGCGGCAATGAAATTTTGCGTAAGTTTGAAGCAAGCAATCGCGGTAAATAGTTTGCGCATCTAAATATAAACTGTGCAACTGAATAAATGCCTGAAAATACCTGTAAATAGGGTATTTTCAGGCATACTCATGTTTTAAGTCTAAAAATTTAAAGGGAATGGCATGGAAAAACGCGTTGTTTTCCAATCAAAGTGGTTGCCCTATACCCTGTTAGCACCGCAGATTGCCATCACCATTATTTTCTTTTTCTGGCCTGCAGCCCAAGCGGTGTACCAGTCATTTTTAATGCAAGATGCCTTTGGCACCAGCACTGAATTTGTTGGCTTGCAAAACTTTAAAGATCTTTTTAACGATAGCCACTACCTAGTTTCATTCCGCACCACCGCAATTTTTAGCATACTCGTGGCGGTGCTTGGCTTATCGATTTCCTTGCTGCTCGCGACGATGGCCGATCGCGTTATCAAGGGCGCAATGGTATATAAAACCCTGCTCATTTGGCCTTATGCGGTGGCACCGGCTATTGCTGGCGTTTTGTGGTCGTTTCTATTTGCGCCTTCGCTGGGTATAGTTTCCTACGCCCTAAAGAAATACGGCTTCTCGTGGGATTATTTGCTTAATAGTAATGACGCCATGGCACTGGTGGTATTTGCGTCGGTGTGGAAGCAAATTAGCTATAACTTTTTATTCTTTTTAGCAGGTTTACAGTCCATTCCTAAATCACTAATAGAAGCGGCAGCCATTGATGGGGCAGGGCCATTAAAACGTTTCTGGACCATTATTTTTCCGCTGCTGTCACCCACAGCATTTTTTCTGTTGGTCGTAAATATTGTATATGCGTTCTTTGATACTTTCGGCGTTATTGATTCCACCACCTCAGGTGGGCCGGCGCAGGCGACGCAGATATTGGTCTACAAGGTATATCACGATGGCGTGAAGTCCTCTGATTTTGGTAGCTCCGCAGCGCAAAGCGTTATTTTGATGACCATCGTAATAGCACTTACCGTGATCCAATTTCGCTAT
>JANMDR010000024.1:0-20885 GCA_031376425.1 Betaproteobacteria bacterium | reverse complement strand
GTGTAGGCAGCTTAGAAAGCGGGCACCTTTAAGCTGCTGCCCAACCCCAAGTTCACTGCCGTGTAGGCAGCTTAGAAAAATGCCCCGCCTACGCAACACGCCTAATAATCGTTCACTGCCGTGTAGGCAGCTTAGAAAGTGCTAGAGATTGAGCGGTTAGAGCTACAGCGGTTCACTGCCGTGTAGGCAGCTTAGAAACATATAAATAGCAAACGCCAACTTTTTAGGGTGTTCACTGCCGTGTAGGCAGCTTAGAAAGCGGGCACCTTTACGCTGCTGGCCAACCCCAAGTTCACTGCCGTGTAGGCAGCTTAGAAAAGCGGTAAGGGGGGGCGGTTTCAACGAAAATCGTTCACTGCCGTGTAGGCAGCTTAGAAAATGCTCAAAGATGCGCGTTTGGTGTCGATTGAGTTCACTGCCGTGTAGGCAGCTTAGAAATATTACAATCATCAGGCTGCCCCCCCCTCACTGCCGTGTAAGCAGCCTACAAACGCTTCTCCAACGCGTTTCTTCGTTGCAGAAAAAAAGCAACCACCCCGCCCCGCTGGGGCACCCCTCCACGGAGGAGAATTGAGCGCGGATTATTCAGGCTTGCGCAAGTAAAACGGGAAATGGGAAATTGCGCGGTGTAATTCCCCCTCTGTGGAGGGGTGCCCCAGCGGGGCGGGGTGGTTGCAGCGATGAAATAATACAACTGACAAAATTACACCGAGTCCTCAAGACATCCGTAAATAAGTATATACAACAGAATTGAAGGCGACCATTAAAAATCGTTTTTGTTTGTAAAGACGGCAACATTTACCTAAAGTCCGCATTTGCGCCAAGCACTAAAAGCATCGCGCTCTATGAATCCAAAGGCAAATAATTATTTTTTCCGGAGAAGCACATGCGTAAAAAAACTAAGATTCCCAACACAGACGCCGCGTGGGAGTCTGGCGCACTCGGCGAAACCGAAAAGTTTGTGCGCGTCGCCCCCCCACAACTTAAGGCGCTCATTGATGATGCGCTAGGCATGCAGATGATCTCCATTCGCCTTGAAAAGGAATTAATTGATTCCTTCAAAACACTCGGCGAATTTCATGGTGTAGGCTATCAACCGCTAATGCGCGATGCCTTAAAACGATTTGCTGCCGCGCAAATGAAAGAAATCGTTTCGGACATTGTGCAAGCGCAAAAAATAGCGCCGTCCCAACCAAAACCAGCGCCCGTTAAATCATCTAGCGCAAAGATGAAAAAAGCTGCATAGTTTTTGCTTATGCTTAGCTAATTTATTTCTTCGTTGCGCAATTAGGGCACGGCATGCCATGCCCGTACATGGCAGTCATCCTATATGCCGATAACGGAGTGCACCACCTCTGCGGGCGAAAGATTTTTCGCCCCTACGAGAGGCACCGTGATTACCTCCAGCAACGCAGGAAGGCGAACACCGTAGGGGCGAATAATCATTCGCCCGACAATGCATAAAATATGACGGTAATGATTTTTCGCCCACAACCGCCTAAGGCTTCCGAAACTTTGAAAAATTCGTTACTGGTGGTATGCCACCGCAGCATATATTCAAAATCTCTTGGGCTTTGGCGATGGCATAGGCGTGCTGGCTGGGTGATATTTTATCGAACGCTTGCGCCACAAAATTAGCTTTATGCATTGAGCTATCAGTATCCTCAGGAAAGTTTGATTTTTGAAGCGAATAGGATGCCAGAGTGTAGGCGGCCGCTAATCCTAAATTTGGTGGTACGACGCCATCGGAATACACATTGTAGCCGCGCTGAATATAGCCGCTTTCAGGTATGGCGGTAAAAAACTGTAGGCTTGCCAAAATTTCTTGTTGCACTAATCCGGCCAATACGGGGTCAGCTGCCAATATCGGGCCATAACCCGCAGGTTCTAGGCTGAAATAGAGCATACTGCGCCGTGCCTGTAGGTTACCTTCCCTTGCTGAAAGTGCGAGCAACCGTAGTGATTCGGCTTGGCTATTTTCTGGCACGCCTTTACACTGTTCTAACCTTGGTGCACCCTCCCCCCCCCCCGCCAGCCGGGTGCGTCGCACAGCACTACTATTTGGGATAGCTCCCACATAGAATCAGCATCGCCTGCTTGCGCTCCCGGTAAAAAGATGCGGTAGGCTTCACCTAATTTTTGGTGATCAAACAGCATCCTTAGCCGCTTGCGATGTTCTTCCTCTGCCTGATAAATTTCCATACCAACCAGCCTGCCAATGGGATATTTATGCGGCAAGGGGTAGCGGTCAAGCAGGGTTGCCACTTTGGTCTTGCTGGTGTTTACAACAGCGCTGCTGGTGGTATGCGGGGTTGCAATTGGATTGATCAAACCTTTGCTTACCGAGTCTTTCACCTGCGAGTTTGGCGCAGATACGCCTTCGCTCTGGCTGCCCATACCGAAGACTAACTGCTTAAATTTTATGACGGCGTTCGTAAATATTGGCGTGTTCGTAGTTAATAAAACAATACCAGTAATGACCGTAAGCACCACGACAAACGCCCAAAAATTTCTTACATTTATTTTTTTCATTGATGGCCAGACCGGTGATTCACAGCGATGACGTTATTATTTCACGGATGTAACCACCCCTCTGTGCTGGGCGAATAATCATTCGCCCGACAACGTATAAAATAGGCACACAGGTACGCACAAAGGGCGAAAGATTTTTCGCCCCTACGATGGATACTTATTGAATAGTATTGCGCGTTAAAAAATAGGCAGTGCGTAGGGAAAAACCTTTGCGGCGATAGTGCAAAAAGTTTTGTACAAAATTAATCATGCGATGCAAAAAACGCTGATGGCGCAGTTAGCGCCGTGGATGGCGTATTTGGCGTAGGCCGCCATTACCGCATCTACGCTGTGGTGGTAGCTGCCGTTGTAGCTATTGCTTACGCCATTTTCGCGCACGTTGATTTGGTATTTGTGCATTTAAAAATCACTCCATTTGTGCCCTGCTTCGAGCATCGCTTTTTCGTTGAGGTTATCAACGTAGTAAACGGTTTCGGGCGTTTCCTCGCAGTAATTGGCGCGACGATGGGGGAACTTCCACGCGGTGCAGTTGCAGGGCTTAGGTTTAAGTTTTGGGGTGCGTTTTTTTACGGCATTGTTAGCAGCATCGTTGGCAACTTTTAGATCGGTAGTGGCACCGCGCAGCGCTTCGATGACGGTAGATAAATCGCTCATTTCATCTCCTAAATTAGGTATCGCCCCCGCTTTTGTGCCAGAGTCGGAGTGATCAGGTCTGGCGTCGCCCGCGTACTGCGCCTTCTGCATTAGCGTTAGCCTTAGCTTCATGAGCGGTTAAGCGGGTTCCTGATGCGATTCCGCAATAATACAAGATTAACTTGTATAAAGCAAGCATTACTTGCATTTAAGTGCGGACTTTAGGGGTGCGTCTGCTAGAAGCCTTATTTTCTGCCTTCTTCGCCTTACAAGAAAAACAAGTGGGAAGGGAAATTGGGGGCAGCTGCGGCGATTACATTGTAAAAATCGGCATGATGGGTTGCGGCGGGGCAAACGCAGCGATGTGCGTGCCGACTACCGGTTTATAGGGGCGAATAATTATTTGCGCTCGTCGTGATGGCACGGGCGCATGGATGTTGTGATCGACATCGCGGTACAACCGGTTGGGCGCATTTAAGGCAGTCATATTTTCACTGTTTGGGCACGGCATGCCAATGGTACGCGATGCCTACCCCACGATGGCGGCGGTAATCCTATATGCCAATGGCGTAGGGTGGGCAACGCCTTATCTGCCAAATGCGTTGCCCACGATCGGTATAAAAATATTGAGCCTTATCCGTAATTTGAACACCGACGTGGGCAAATAAAGCGTTGCCCACCCACCGATTTACTGTACAACCACGCTATGATTCAACACCGCCGACGTCGCCGGGAAATTATACAAATCCCCCGCAAACTCGCTCGTGATAGTCACATTACCTGCTGGCGAAAATGTCGCTACACAACTGGCTTCACGTATATGCAGCACATTGCTTCCGCGCAAGGTTAGCGGCACATTTACGCAGCCACTAATTGCCACGCCATTGGCCTTAAACGTAATCACGTTGGTATCACTGGCGTAGGGCACACCGGCTATGTCGGTTACCCAGGCTTTGAAGGTGACTGGTTTGCCAATAACGCTGCTGGTTTGCGCTGACGTTACAGGGGGGGCGTATTTGTCGGTAAGTTCGGTGGCGGTAAATAGGGCATTGGCGACGGCTTCACTGTTTACATTTATTTTTGGGATGAGTGGCGTAAACGTGGCTTCCATTTGATAGGGGCCGTTAACGGTAACATTGAAAGTATCGGTACCAGTGCCGTTGGGTACGAAGGCAATTGGCTGGCTGGTTTTAACATAGTCGCAATTGCTGGCTACGCGTAACAGGTGGCGGGGCTTGGCGGTGACGGTAACTTTAACGGTGCCACCAAAGGGTACCGTTTGATCGCCTTCGGGGGTGATGGTACCTGAGGCTGCAGTAACGGTATTGCCGAAGCTTTTGAATATGAAGGGACCGGGTGTGGGCGGTGCGGGGAAGGTGACTTTACGTACCTTATTGCCACTGTTGCTGACAACGTATAAATTACCTGCGGCATCAGAGGCGAGTGCGATGGGTTCGTGCACCCTGGCTGTGGCAATGTCGCCGTCCACGTTGGTGGCGGGGCTAATTGAATTTACCGCGCCTGCCACAGTGCCGAGCACGGTGGTAATAATGCCGTTAGGGGCAATTTTACGGACGCGGTGTGCATCAAATTCACCCACATAGATATTGCCTGCGCTATCTTTGGCAAGACCATAGGCCGTATGTAAGGTTGCGGCCGTGGCCGGACCATTATCACCAGTGCTAGTGTTAACGCCCATCGTACCCGCAATAGTGCTGATCGCGCCACCTGGTATGATTTTACGCACGCGGCGGCTGTCGCCGTCGGCGACAAGAATGCTGCCATCGCTTTGTATGACTAGCCCCAGCGGAAAATTTAGCGTCGCGGTGGCGGCAGAGGGGCCATCCACGCTGTTGGCAAAAGCCCCTGTGCCAGCAATGCCACTGATGATGTTGGTGGTGCGATCAATTTTACGGACAGTGGATGCATTATAGTCAGCAAAAAATAAATTGCCAGCTGTATCAAAAGTCATGGAAAGCGGCCAGTTTACCGTGGCGGCCGTTGCCAAACCACCATCACCGGTATTGGTCCGGGTTACACCATTACCGACCACAGTAGAAAGTGTCCCGCTAGGGCTTACTTTTTGAATGGTACCTAGTGAGCCAATATATACATTACCCAACGCATCTTCGGCCAAGCCGCCAGGTTGATCTAAATTGGCACTGGTGGCTGCTGCAGCGTTGGCCGTAAAGCCTGCTGTGCCGGTGCCGGCAAAGGTGGTGATGATGCCTGCAGCATCAATTTTACGCACGCGATAGCCAAATTGCTCCGTAATCAGCACGCTGCCATCGCGGCGCACCAGTACCCCAATGGGGCTCCTCAGCGTGGCCAAAGTGGCGGCAGCGCCATCGCCCGTTGATGAACTAACACCAGTGCCGGCAACAGTGGAAACGGTTTGGGCGATGGCGGGCGTGATGAGTAGGAGTGTGGCGGCGGTGCAGACGGTAGCGGTGACGCTTTTTAGTAATTGCATTTTTGGCTCCTTGGAAAACTGGGCTGGAAGGCTTCGCGGCGTAGTGCCGAGCTGTACTGCAATGAAGCGTATCAAACAGGAGTTCGAGCCACCATACGACGTATGTCGTACTGATTGTGTTTTTTTGTGTTTTTTGTGAGGTGATGAAGTATGTAAAAAAGCCTTGTAGACGCCCTAAAATAGGTCATCTACAAGGCATTTAATGTAAGTTGCATTGGTGGGTTTACGTAAACGGGTACCCAGCGAGTGATGCTTACTGCGCAACTACACTATGATTCAACACCGCCGATGTTGCTGGGAAGTTATACGTATCCCCTGCAAACTCACTGGTGATGGTTACATTACCTGCTGGTGAAAACGTCGCTACACAATTGGCTTCACGAATATGCAGCACGTTGCTACCGCGCAAGGTTAGCGGCACATTTACACAGCCACTAATTGCCACGCCATTGGCCTTAAACGTAATCACGTTGGTATCACTCGCGTAGGGCACACCGGCGATATCGGTTACCCATGCTTTAAACGTAACAGGTTTGCCGACGATGCCGCTGGTTTGCGCGGGGGCTGTGGGGGGGGCATATTTATCGGTACGTTCGGTAGTGGTAAATAGGGCGTTGGCAGCGGCTTCACTGTTTACGTTTACAGTTGGAATTAGTGGGGTAAACGTGGCTTCCATCTGGCAGGGGCCGTTCACGGTGACATTAAAAGTATCGGTGCCGGTGCCGTTGGGGACGAAGGCAATTGGCTGGCTGGTCTTTACGTAGTCGCAATTGCTAGCTACGCGTAACAGGTGGCGCGGCTTGGCGGTGACGGTCACTTTAACGGTGCCACCATAGGGTACAGTTTGCTCACCTTCGGGGCTGATGCTGCCAAGCGCTGCGGTAATGGTATTGGCGAAGCTTTTGAACACCGAAGGGCCAGGGGGGGTGGTGAAGGTGATTTTGCGCACTTTATTACCCCTGAAGCTGGTGATGTATAAATTACCCGCACGATCTTGGGCGAAGGCAGCGGGGTTATAAATAGTGGCGGTGGCACTATTGGGGGCGCCGCCATCGCCTAAATTGGTAGCGGCACCTGCCGTGCCAGCGGGCACCGTAGGCTGGCCTACCACAGTGGATATTTTGCCATCAGGCGCTATTTGTCGTACACGGTTGCCGTCTAGCTCTGCAACCAAAATATTGCCCGCAGCATCTTTGTGAATGCCTACGGGAAAGGTGAGTGTGGCAGCCGTTGCTAAGCCGCCATCGCCGCTACTGGTGGCGGCTCCCGTGCCCGCAATAGTAGTGATATTGCCGCCCACCGTAATCTTGCGCACACGATTGTTGGCGCCATCGCCGATAAGCAAGGTGCCATCGGTATTCACAAACACGCCCGAGGGCAAATTTAAATGGGCTGTAACGGCCACACCGTCACCGTTTGAGCCACAAGTGCCCGTTCCAGCTACACGGGAAATGATATTTGCCGTACTAATTTTACGCACTACACAGGCGTTATAGTCCGCAAAAAATAAATTATTGCTGCTATCCATGCGCATGGATAGAGGCCGGTCCACGCGCACGGCTGGGTCAGACGCTGCGCCACCATCGCCTAGGTTGGCTTGGATGCCGTTTCCCGCTACGGTGGATAGCGCACCGCTGGCGTCCACTTTTTGGATGGAGCCAAGACTACCAATATATACATTGCCGAGGCTGTCTTCAGCTAAACCTGTGGGACCTTGCAAAGTTGCAGCCGTGGCGGATGCGGCACTGGCCGTATAGCCTGGGGTACCATTGCCCGCGAACGTAGAAATGACCCCTGCTGCGTCAATTTTACGCACGCGGTTGCCGCTCGACTCAGCAACTAACACACTGCCGTCGGCACGAACGAGCACGCCGATAGGCCTATTGAGCGTAGCCGCCGTGGCCGCAGCGCCATCGCCGGTAGAGCCTGCCGCGCCAGTGCCAGCAGCGGTAGAAATGGTTTGAGCGTATGCGGTAGGGGCGGCAATGCTGAGTAGCGTGACGCAGCCAGCAACGCTCAGTGCAGCAGCGATTCGATTCAGTTGAGGCATGCGCATAATAGATTCTCTTTTAAAGTGAAAAACGTGATTGAATGGCTGGGTGGATGAAAGCTGGTAGTGATTTTTAGGCGGGATCGGTACTGAGATAATAGATACGCTAGATAAGAGTGAACTCAACATTAGTGCTGCCTGCATTTTTATATCGGCGGGTTGTCTGAATCGGCCATGAGTATGCTGCTATGGGTACGTTGCTATGGGTACACTGCTATGGGTACGCTGCAATTCGCGCGTACCAGTACGGTAGCGCGTACCAGTACAGTGAATGTTAAAACAGTTTCTACGGCTTTGTTGTTAAATGTTGAGTAAACTTGACTGAAGTTGTGTGGGGCAATGCGGTGGTAAAGCCGTGAAGCGAACAAAAAAACATGCTCCTACCTACCTAAACGTAATGCAGCGACGAAACTATCACGGGTTTGAAAATAAATATTTGCGGGGTGGTGATGGGAGCAACGAAGGCGAAAGATCTTTCGCCCCTGCGAAGGGCATCGCGGGTTCATTCAGCAACGCAGAAAGGCGCAAACCGTAGGGGCGAATAATCATTCGCCCACCCACCAATTTTGCGCTGCCCCATGCCGTCCTGCATCCTCTCGCCCCCTGCCCGAAGGGTAAGGGAGAGAGGGGGTGCTTGCCTACTGCACCCACCAATTTATTGCACCCACCGATTTACTGTACAACTACACTATGATTCAACACCGCCGACGCCGCCGGGAAATTATACGTATCCCCCGCAAACTCACTGGTGATAGTCACATTACCAGGGATGGCAAATACGGGCGAAAACGTCGCCACACAACTGGCTTCACGTATATGCAGCACATTGCTGCTACGTAATGTTAGCGGCACATTTGCACAGCCACTAATTGCCACGCCATTGGCCTTAAACGTAATCACGTTGGTATCACTCGCGTAGGGTACACCGGCTATGTCGGTCACCCAGGCTTTAAAGGTGACTGGTTTGCCGACGACGCTGCTGGTTTGCGCAGGGGCGGTGGGGGGGGTGTATTTATCTGACCGCTCGGTGGTGGTAAATAGCGTGTTGGCAGCGGCTTCACTGTTTACGTTTACGGTAGGTATCAAAGGCGTAAACGTGGCTTCCATTTGGCAGGGGCCGTTCACGGTAACATTGAACGTATCGGTGCCAGTGCCGTTGGGTACGAAGGCAATTGGCTGGCTGGTTTTAACGTAGTCGCAATTGCTGGCTACCCGCAATAGGTGGCGGGGCTTGGCGGTGACCGTAACTTTAACCACGCCGCCGTAGGGCACGGTTTGATCGCCTTCGGGGCTGATGGTGCCGAGCGCTGCGGTTACAGTATTGGCGAAGCTTTTGAATATCGAGGGGCCAGGGGTGGGTGGTGCGGGGAAGGTAATTTTGCGTACTTTGTGGTCAGTGTAGCTAGTAAAATATAAATTACCCGCCGCATCGAAGGTGAGCGCGATGGGATTGAGTACCGTGGCTGTGGCAATGTCGCCGTCCACATTGGTGGCGGGGCTATTTGAATTTACCGCGCCTGCCACAGTGCCGAGCACGGTGGTAATAATGCCGTTAGGGGCAATTTTACGAACGCGGTTAGCGCCAATCTCTGCCACGTAGATATTGCCGGCGCTATCTTTGGCAGGGCTATAAGGGGAATTTAACGTTGCGGCCGTGGCAAGGCCATTGTCACCGGTGCTGGTACCAACACCCAAAGTACCAGCAATGGTGCTGATCGCACCCCCCGGTATAACCTTACGCACGCGGCCGCTGCCGCCGTCCGCTACCAGAATACTGCCATCGCTTTGTACTAGTAGCCCCAATGGCCGGTTTAGCGTCGCAGTGGCGGCAGAGGGGCCATCCACGCTGTTACCAGAGACCCCAGTGCCAGCAATGCCACTGATGATATTGGTGGTGCCATCAATTTTACGGAGGGTGTGCGCATCAAAATCGGTAACAAATAAATTGCCGGACGTATCAAACGCCATGGAAATAGACCAGCGTACGGTTGCGGCCGATGCTAGGCCACCGTCACCAGTATTGGTTTGCGTGCCATTACCGGCCACGGTAGAAAGCGCACCGCTGGGGCTTACTTTTTGAATTGCACCCTTAGAGCCAATATACACATTACCCAAGGCATCTTCTGCCAAGCCAGCGGGGTTAGTCAAATTGGCAGTAGTGGCCACTGCGGCACTGGCGGTAAAGCCCGCTGTGCCGGTGCCCGCAAAGGTGGTGATGATGCCCGCCGCATCAATTTTACGTACGCGATGGCCATTTTGCTCCGCAACCAGCACGCTACCATCGCGGCGCACCAGTAAGCCAATGGGGAAGTTAATTGTTGCGGCAGTGGCGGCAGCGCCATCGCCGGTTGATGATCCAGTACCGGTACCGGCAACGGTGGAAACGGTTTGCGCTGTGGCGGGGGTAGCGAGCAAGAATGTGGCGGCGGTGCAAGTGATGAAAGCTTTTAAGAGTTGCATTTGTGGCTCCTTGAGTGGTAGTGCCTTGGGGAAGTCTTAAATTAGCGGGTTTTTAACGTGTTGCACGCATACCTTAGTCTGCATCATAGTGCGGTTTTTATGGCGCGGTTGTTCATTGTTGATTTATTTTGATCTCGCAGAAACGCATGCAGCGAATAAAAAAACAAGCCCATACTGACTAAACGTAATTCAGGGGCGGAACTATCACGGGTTTGAAAATAAATGTTTTTTTACTGTTTGGGGGTAAGCACGGGGGTCGTATTTTTGCCGTTTGGGCACGGCATGCCGTGCCCCTACAAGGGGGTCATCCTATATGCCAGCACCGGAGTTCGCCACCTCTGCGGGCGAAAGATTTTTCGCCCCTACAAGGGCGGTGATCCTATATGCCAACAACGGAGTGCGCCACCCTCATTCGGGCACGTGCGCCACCGTCATACTTTTCATCGCTCGGGCAGGGCATGCCCCCCGACAAACCAATTCTAAAAAGGCGTGCAAAGGCGATATTATTGTTTTTGTGCAAACCATCACATTGACGGCAATTTTGCCCCGCAATACGGTATTTATCGTATTGCACGTTCCGTCGCAGGCGCTCATAATTAAAAAATCTAAAAGGTTCACGTTCACGCCACACTTAAAATTCCCTCTCAGCTCTCTGTATTACCCATAAAAATTTTAAGGAGTCCACCATGACACCTAAACGCGCGCACATCTCACCCTCCGCACAGCGTTTGCCAAGCGCTCGGCTGTGGTTGCAACTTACCACCGCAACGCTATTTAGCCTCGCACTATTAGGTGGTGCCGCCCCCGCCCTCGCACAAATTGCTAGCAACTTTGAAGGCAGTGCCAGCCAAATTGCGGTGGGCCGTGAACACGCCTGCATGGTCACCAGCAGCGCCGCGGCGCAGTGCTGGGGCAATAAAGGTTCTGGCAGAGTGGGAGATGGCAACTTTAACGGCACGGCCATGACGCCCGTCAACACCGGCTTAAGCAGTGGTGTGATTGCGGTGGCTGCAGGATTTAGCCACAGTTGTGCGCTCACCAGCACGGGTGCTGTTAGCTGCTGGGGTCAAGGCAATGTTGGGCAGTTGGGCAATAACGCCATTACTACCTGACCCACGCCGCAGCCGGTAAACGGCTTAGGGGTGCCAGGGTCCGAAGTTACAGCCATTAGCGTCGGCACCCTTCATAGCTGTGCGCTATTGGTGGACGGCAATCTACGTTGTTGGGGTTCTGGCGCTAGTGGCCAGCTCGGCAACGGCGGCATCAGCAATGCGCTCGTACCCGTTGCGGTGGACCAAAGCGGCATGGATGCCAAAGTGGTGCAAGTTGCCGCAGGCGGGGCGCATACCTGTGCCATTACGGCGCTGGGTAGCACCTATTGCTGGGGCGACAATAGTGGAGGCCAGTTAGGTAGCATAGGGGCTAATACGCGGGTGCCAAGACGGGTGAGCAGCGCTACCGGCTTAGGCGTGGCGCGTAATATTTCAGCAGGTGGTAACTCTACCTGCGTTACCGATACGGCTAATATGGGTTATTGCTGGGGCGCGAATGATTTTGGTAAATTAGGCACCGGCGCACTTTCTGGCAATGCGGCAGAGCCCATAAACGTGTTTAACGGCAGCGTGCTGTTTGCCAGCCTGAGTGCCGGAGCCGTTAATACCTGTGGCCGCCGGACCGATGGCATGGCCGTTTGTTGGGGAGCAGGTAACTTAGGCCAGCTTGGCCAAGGCAGCACCGGCGATAGTCTAACACCCGTTACGCCGTTTGAGGCTAACAGCACCAGCCCGCTCAATATCAAACAAATTGCTGCATCTGCATCTGGAAACTTTACTTGTGCGGTACTGAACAACGGTGGTGTACGCTGCTGGGGCAAGAATGATACCAGCCAATTGGGCGATGGGACAGCCGCCGATAAACTTTCGGCCACACCGGTTACCGGTTATGGATCAAAGAGCAGCGTCGTGTTGGCTGCAGGCAGCAATAGCACTTGCGCAGCCGCCATAGGGGGCGGTTTGACTTGTTGGGGGTCAAATGCGTCGAACAAACTCGCCTTTGCTGGCTTCAGCCTTGCAACCAGCGCTGTCAATGTGCCAAGCTACTCGTTCTACTCTAGCGTATCTAACGGTTCGGGCGCTCTTAACGTGGCACTGGGTGACGCGCATAGCTGTGTGGTGGGGCTTGATAACCGACTGCGCTGCGCTGGTAATAATGGCCGTGGGCAATTGGGCGACAATACTTACAGTACAGTCTTCAGCATCGTCCTCACCAATTTAGCCCTCTCCGTAGCAGAGCTGGTTGCTGGCGACCAGCACACCTGCGTACGGCGGCCTGATGGTTCGGTGTATTGCGTTGGCGATAACCAATTTTCGCAATCAGGGCAAATGGGTGGCGGCACAGTGGGTAACTTCATTCCCATAACCCTACCCGCCGCCGCAACCCAGCTCACCGTAGGCGCAAACCATGGCTGCGCACTGGTTGGCGGTAATGTGCTGTGCTGGGGTGCTAACACGGTAGGGCAATTAGGCTCCGTTGGCGCTAACACCCATGTGCCCACTGCTGTTAGCTTACCCGCCAGCGTGGTGATGCTTGCCGCAGGCGGCGATAGTACCTGTGCGGGCTTGAGCGGTGGCGCGGTGTATTGCTGGGGTGCCGATATTGGCACAACACCCAGCCTGATAAACACCTTTAGCGGTAGTATTTTAGGCTTAGCCGTTAGCACCGCCCCTGGCACTACCGTTCACCATGCGTGCGCTATCACCAGCGCGGGTGCGGTGCAATGTTGGGGTGACAATACCTATGGACAATTAGGCAATGGCAGCACCACCGCCAGCGCCACCCCAGTTGCTGCTACAGGTTTAAGTAGCGGCTTTATTAAAATTGTGGCCGGTGCTTCTCACACCTGCGCCACCCGTAACGATGGTGCGTTATTTTGCTGGGGGCGCAATCATATTGGCCAATTGGGTGACGGCACCAATACCGACCGCCTAACGCCGATGCCACTGCTTACAGGCCAAGTCATTAGCGAGGCTAGCCCTACTGCCAGCCCTATTTCCGGCAGCGGCACCTTAAGCGCCAGTGTTTCCAGTGGCTTAACACCCACATTTAGCAGCTTTACGCCCAATACCTGCGCCGTCAGTGGCAACACCGTAACCGTAGTGGCTAGTGGCTATTGCGGCCTACGCGCTACCCAAGCAGGCTTGACTGTTAACGCGGGCAGCGGCACGTTTGCGGCCGCCCCTGCGCAAATTTGGGTACTTGACGCCAAGGCCATCTTCACTATCACCACCGCCACCACGGGGCCGATGGGCGGCGGCAATATTGCCTGTACGCCCAATCCGGTTAATCAGGGTAGCACCAGCACTTGCACCGCCACGCCTACTTCTGGTTACCGCACCGTGAGCATCAGCGGCTGCGGCGGCACTGCCACCGCAGCGGGGGTGAACACTTACACCACGGCCGCCATTACCGCGGCCTGCACCGTGACGGCGGATTTTGAAGTTACGTTTAACGGCACCTGTGGAACCGCCGCCAACGTGGGTGTTTTAACTGCACCCGCTGCTAATTTATGCAACCCCGGTACGGCCAGCATGGTTGCCACCAATGCGCTAAACTTTAGCTGGACCTGCCAAGGTGCCGGTGGCGGCAGCACCGCCAATTGCGCAGCACCACGGCAATCTGTTATCAGCGCCACAGCAGGTGCTAATGGCGCATTAAGTTGTGTAAGCCCCGCCAACAATGGCACCAGCACCACGTGTACTGCTGTGCCTAATATGGGCTACCGCACCCTCAATATGGCAGGCTGCGGCGGCACCACAACGGCTGCGGGGGTAAACACTTACATCACGGCAGCCATTACGGCGGCGTGTACGGTAACGGCAAATTTTGAGCTGCGTGTGGATGGCAGTTGCGGCAGCGCCAATAGTGTTGCCAGCCCTACGCCGCCCACCCTTAACCATTGCAGCAGCGGCTTCGCCATTTCCGTTGCCACGAACGCGCAAGATTTTACCTGGACCTGCTTTGGTGATGGCGGTGGTGCCAACCAACTTTGTAGCGCCGCACGCCAGTTTGCAGTGACCGCACTCGCCGGTGCCAACGGTAGCATAAGCTGTGCCAGCCCCGTCACGAGTGGTGCCGCCGTAACCTGTGTAACCACCCCCAACGCGGGTTATCGCACCTTAAACGTGAGCGGCTGCGGCGGTATGTTTAGCAACAGCAACGGCAACCGTTATACCACTGGCGCTATTAGCGCACCCTGTACCGTTACTGCCACCTTTGATGCCACCGCCAATGCAGTTTGCGGTGCGGCTAATGGGGTGGCAACTACCACTGCGCCAACAGCGGCGCTATGTACCGTGGGTGCGGCCAGTACAGTCGCCACCAGTGCACGCACCTTTGATTGGTCATGTGCCGGTGTGGGTAATGGTGCAGCCGCTAGCTGCAGTGCGCCACGGCGTTTTAATGTGGTTACGGCCAGCATTAGCGGCTCGGTGCAGGGCACGGTAAGCCAGCTTGGCGCAATCGAGGTGGTTAGCGGGGGGGCGCTTGATATCACGGTAAGGGCCAATGCCCGTTACTTCTCAAGTGCCAGTGGCACGTGCAGCGTCGTTAACACCACCGCCAACGCAAACACGCAAATGGGTGCGGGGTCTACTGTGTATCGCATTCAAAACGTGAGCAGCGATTGCAGCGTTATCTTTAGCTTTAGCGCCAATCAGCCTGCCATTACTGTGAGCGGGCCAGCTACATCACAAGTAGGGGCGAGCGCTAGCTTTAGGGCGAGCATTGTTAATCTAACAGGCTTACAAACTCCCCTTACAGTCAGTTTTAGCGCCAATGGCAGCCCGATTGCGGGCTGCACCAGCCAAACAGTAACCGTTAGCGGAATAAGTACAACAAGCTATCAAGCCAGTTGCGATACGGCGGCGCTAGCGGTAGGCAGCTACAACATTAGCGCGACGTTAGTGGCAAGTGCCACTACCTTTGGTGCGACCACTGCGCAAGCCTTGCAGCATGAAGTGACACCTCCTCCTCCGCCACCACCGCCCCCACCACCCGTGTTAGTCGGCACCAGCACCTTGTTTTACCGGCTGCAGTTTCCGCCCTCATCGGCCTATTTGTTTACGGCAGATAGCAATGAAATTGATGCCCTCAGCACGCGCGGCTGGGTTCGGGAAGCTAGCTTAGGCCAAACCTTTGTGGGTAATGGATCGCTACAAGGGGTTGCGGCAATCCCGCTATACCGGCTAGTTTACGCACCTTCACCGCGCCATTTGTTTACGACCGATTTGAACGAATACACGGTATTAGCCGCACGCGGCTGGGTGCAAGAAGGCATTGCCGGCTACGTTGCCGCGCAAGCCAGCACCGACGCCAAGCATCCCACATTGCCACTCACACGGCTTTACAACAGCACGATAAAGCGGCATTTCTACTCAACCAATAGCGAAGAAATTGCGCAGTTTATAGCGCGCGGTTGGCAGAGCGAAGCGGTGATTGGTTACGTTTTGCAGTAACTAAAACAGTTGCGACGAGCAGCCACGATGCAAGGCCGTGCGCCCACGCAGGGCGGTAGAAGCGCAGGTAGGCAAAATATTTAGGTAAAGCAAAAGAGATTATTTCATTATTTTTGGTCATTATCCGTCACACTTCCCTAACTTCCGCTTGATTTAGGTAAAGGTTAAGCCGTTTTCCTTAACTTAAATAAACTTTAAGTAAAGGTTAAGCCGTTTTCCTTTACTTAAATAAACTTTAAGTAAAGGTTAAGGCGTTTTCCTTAACTTAGAAAATATTTAAATAAGGTTCACACACGTAAAGGCGTCTACGTTGCTGTCCGGTAATCTCTTTCAAAATAGCTCTCTCTAGAAAACCTTTTACCAGCGCATTCGCTGTTGGCGTGCTTATCTCCAGTGCTTCTTCAATCCCCTGGACTGTCAAAAAGGGTTTGCTGTAAATCACGGCAAGCAATCGGTTAGCTATTGCTACGCGTTTACCCATCGTTAGCACCCTCTTATCGAAATCAGCCCGTAAGTGTAGTACTTCACGAAATACCTCGCGTCCCTTGATCGCAGTTTGCTCCACGCCATTCAAAAAAAACAGCAGCCAATGGGTTAAATCGTGGCTAATCCGCACCTTCATTAGTGCATCGTAGTAACTAGCGCGGTTACGCTCAAAAAAATCGGAGATATACAAAGAAGGCTTTTCCAGCAACCCGTGGCTAATTAAGTAAAGCGGAATCATCAGCCGCCCAATACGACCATTACCATCAAGGAAAGGGTGAATCGTCTCAAACTGATAATGGCTGATCGCCACGCGAATCAGGTGCGGCACAATAATGGTGTCGTTATGCCAAAATTTTTCTAAGTCGCTCATCAACTCGGGCACGCCGTTCTGATGTGGTGGAATAAAAGTCGCATCCGCCAAGCTAGAACCACCAATCCAATTTTGGCTGGTTCTAAATTCACCGGGTAGCTTCGATTTACCGCGCACTCCACGCATGAGCGTGGCATGGGTTTGCTTAAGCAGGCGGTTAGACAACGGCAACTGCGCTAGCTCCTTCACCGCATCATTCATTGCCTGTATATAGTTATGCACCTCACGCCAATCATCACGTTTTTCTATAGCAACAAACTCTTCAGACATAAGCGCCTCATCCAAGCCGGTTTGTGTGCCCTCAATGCGGCTGGAGGTTTGCGCCTCTTTAGTGATGTGCATCTGAATAAACAGATCAATATCCGGCACAATCAACGAAAAAGCATTCAACTCACCTAGCGCCTTTGTCGCCCGCTCCAGCATGGCGTTAATATGCGGATTTTCCCAACGCCATTCGACATTGACAGCAACCGGCTCAAAACTTTTGTACTGATATTGTTGGTGCCATTTGCCTGATTTAAAATTTTCGACTTTCATGCAACACCTTCTGCTAATCACTTAAGCTTAAAGCGGTAATGGGCTTGATACATTGAGAAGCGCCTTCTTTGCACCGGTTTCTACATCCCTACCCTAGCCCACGTGGGCGTCTACGAATAAAAATTACACCGCGTCTTCAAAAAATCCGTAAATAAGTATACCGTGGTTGCATCCCGCAACGCAGGAAAGTACAAATCGTAGGGGCACGGCATGCCGTGCCCGCACAACGGCGGTGATCCTTGATGCCAACAACGAGGTGCGCCACACCCATACCGGCACACGCACAATCGCCATATTTTCACCGTTCGGGCACGGCATGCCGTGCCCCTACGAGGGATACCGTAGTTAATTTCCCGCAACGCAGGAAGGCGAACACCCCGATTATCTTCCGCAACGCAGGATGGCGCATACCGTTGGGGCAAATAATCATTCGCCCATGCGGTATTTAACCAACGGCACATGCATCAACTGTGTGAGCAAATGCGGCTTGCCCCCGCACAGCCACTTTTAATGCCGCCGCGTTTAACCCAATATTCAACCTAACTTCGGATAGTTTTTATAACTCTCACGCATACCCACTAACATTCTTGCCATGGGCACATAAAGCTGCTGCGCGGCACCACGGGTTTCAGGGTTGATCGACAGTAGATGATCTTCACCATAAATCAATGCGCAAAACGCATGGTATAGCGGTGCATATTTTAAGTTGTATTGCGCTTCTTCCATCCATGCGCGTACCACCATCCCATCACCGCGACAAACCGCATAAGCCAAATTGCGCTGTATGTCGCCAATATAATCAGTCCAAAGTAGCGCATCGTCCTTTGCTAGCGCTTGATTAAACAACTGCCAGCCACGGAAGTTTGCCCCCGGCTGCTGGTCTGACCATGCAAGCGCTGCCTGCAAAAGCAACGCACCGCAGCTTGCCAACTGGCTGAACGCGGCAGCAGCCAGCTGCGCAGCCTGAACGGATTGATGAAGGTGCAGCGCATATAAATAAGCGAGGTTAGCGGGCGCATAGTCACCTTCTGTGGCAAGAGCAATCGCCTGCTTATAGGCCGCTTCAGCGTCCTGAAAGCGATGCAAATAATCTGCTAGTACATTGCCGAATCTATTCCACAAACCCGCGTTCTTCGGATCAATTTTAATCACGCGTTTATAAGCTGCTTCAGCGTCTTCATAGCGATGCAAATGAGTTACTAGCAAATAACCTAAAACATTCCACGAACTAGCTTCCGTCGGATCAAGTTCAATCGCGCGTTTATATGCCGCTTCAGCGTCTTCGTAGCGATGCAAATGAGCTGCCAACAAAACACCCAAGCCATTCCACGGATTAGCGTCCTTTGGATCAATTTCGATCGCGCGTTTATAAGCCGCTTCGGCCTCCTCATAACGGTTCAAACGATCTGCCAGCAAATTGCCCAAGTTAATCCACGGATCAGCGTCCTTCGGATTAATTTCAATCGCGTGTTTATAAGCCGCTTCAGCGTCTTCATAGCGATTCAAATGATCTGCCAGAAAATTACCCAAGTTATACCACGCGTAAGCGTACTTCGGATCAATTTCAATCGCGCGTTTATAAGCGGCTTCGGCTTCCTCATAGCGGTGCAAATGATCTGCCAGCAAATTGCCAAAGTTATTCCACGCATAAGCGCACTTCGGATCAATTTCAATCGCGCGTTTATAAGCCGCTTCGGCATCTTCAAAGCGATTCAAACGCGCGGCGAACAAATTGCCCAAGTTATTCCACGGCGCAGCGTCCGTCGGATCAATTTCAATCGCGCGTTTGTAAGCCGCTTCCGCCTCCCGAAATCGGTTTAAATGCTCTTCACTCAATGCTCCCAAAAGACCCCATGCAACGATGGACTTCGGATCAATTTCAGTCGCACGTATGTAAGCCGCTTCGGCCTCCTCAAACCGGTCCAAATGATCTTGGAGCAGGCATCCCAAACCAATCCAAGGCTTGGCGGACTTCGGTTCAATTTCAATCGCTTGGCGATAGACTACCTCGGCTTCCTCAAACCTGCCCAAATGATTTGCGAGTAAATTGCCCAAGTTAACGCGTGAATTACTGAAGTCCAAATCAGTTTCAATTTCAGTTTCAATCGCTCGTCTGTAAGCTGCTTCAGCCTCTTCAAACCGGTTCAAATGTACGAGCAAATTGCCCAAAGCTACCCACAAATGGGGGAACTTAGGGTTAATTTCAATCGCACGTTTGAATGCTGCTTCAGCCTCATCAGAGCGGCTCAAATCACTTGCGAGTAAAATGCCCAAAAATAACCAAATATACGTATTATTTGAATAGCGCTTGATAGCGTTTTTGTAGGTGGCTTCGGCTTCCAGATATTCGCCTACTTCAATCTGATTCTTAGCCTTTTCGAGACAGTTAAAAAGGAATGATGTTATTCTTCTTCCCGATTGCACAAGCAATTGCTCTGCAACTTCACAAAGTTCATCCCTGCTGCCTGACATGTCGTCCAATGCACGTTTAGCTAACTCAAATCCGACACGGTGTCTCGAAAGTGATGTAGCGAGCGCCAGCATGTATTCCGGCCTATTCTTACCATTCTGCAACAACGCATCGCGCGCCATTCTTTGTCGTTCGCCACCGCTAAAGCAGCCTGCTAAAAATTTTGCTAGCCAATCAATGGTTTGTTTGGTGCGGCGTGGGCCGTTGCGCATTAGGTACCAAATATTATAAAACCGCTCGCTCACCTGATAGGCATTGCGGCCCTTTTTGTGACTGCTTAGGGATACGGTTTCTACAAAACTCTCTTTTTCTAAGCGGCTCAATTGGCTGCTGACGGTTGGGGTATCTAGCCCGGTACGTTCACTGATGGTGGCGGCGGTAATGGGGTCCCAATTTAGGGCGAGCGCATCAAAAACGGCGCGTGCCTGCTGCGGTAATTCTTCGGTGCGGGCTTGATACCAGCCGGTGAAGGTATCGAGCATGGCCGCTAGCTGCTGCAATATATCTCGGCTCATATGGGATTCCAGCACGGCATAGAGCACCCCTAGGGTGCGCGGATTGCCGCCTGCCATGGTGTTGAGCGCGGCAATACGGCCGCTACCGTCACCCAATAGTTGCAGCACTGGCTTGCCTTTTTCACCGCGTTTTTGGGCTAGCTGGCGCAGGCAGTGCATCACTTCGGCATCGCTTAATTTAGCTAAATTGGTGATGTAAAAAAAATCATAGAAGGCATCTTCATGGTTTTTTAGTGATGATGGGTAGCGCGATGACGCAGCAATTAACATAGGCCCTGTTGGTAATTGCAGGGTTGTACGTAGCGCCCAGTGCTGGTCTTTTAGGCCTTCAAGCAGGCTATCTAAATTATCCATTAGCAGCAAGGGGCGGCGGCCTATTTTTGCACAGGCGGCAGCAAATGCAGCATAGGCAAGTTCGCCATTTTGCGCTAATTTTTTTAAGTTGCTGCGCGGTGGGTGGGTGTTATAAAGCTGCTCTAGCGCGTTGATTTCGGCTGCGTCCGCACCTTCATCTTCACGGGCATTACGCAATTCATCTAAACAGTTGCGCCAAAAAATATCTAGGCTAATAACATTGTGCTGCTCTTCCCGAAACGTGAGCGCGATAAATTGTTTTTTTAACTGTTCATCCTGTCGCGCGGCTATACAAATACGCCGCAGGAGCGATGTTTTGCCATAGCCACGCGGGGCGACAATAAGGTGATGGTGCACCGCTTGGGTGCTTGGCGTGTGCCGCAGTTCGTTCATAAAGCGCCCAAGCTCGGCTTGGCGGGCGATAAAGTTGGCAATAAAGCTGGCTTCATCCTGCTGGCCAGGATTGAAGTGGGTAAGATCAAATTTTGCGAG
>JANMDR010000011.1:0-5337 GCA_031376425.1 Betaproteobacteria bacterium | reverse complement strand
GCACGTAAGTCTGCTTTTAGTGCATCGCTTAACTGCTGGCGATTACTAACGGCATCGCATATTAACTGCAGTACCCCAAGAGCGGATAATACTTTTTCAGGCCAATGCTCGCCCTCCGCAATCAAGGCACTCGCCTCACGCACACGCTGCGCCAACCCCGGTGCTTGGGCGTCCACTAATCGAGCGGCCACGGTATGCCATTGGTCGCGGTGGCTGGCGTTAACGGCAGCCAAGCCACTGTCTATTTGATCAATTAGCCAGCGCTGCAAATCTGCGGCTGCCGCATCAATGCGTGCCCAGCGTTTTTGCGCGGTTTTTTCAGCGGCTTCGCTATCAATAGGCGCTGGCGCTTGCTCCAGTTTTTCTTTTTTCTTTACTGCTTTTTCTTCACGCTTGTTGAGCCATTCGGATACCCATGCTGGTTGGGTTGTTGCGGTAAAAAACGCGGCATCTTGCGCCCGCAGCAGGAGTAATGCTAGCCCATGTTTGCAAGGAAATTTACGGCTAGGGCAGGAGCATTTGAAGGTAGGCCCAGATTGATCAATTTGCGTTTGGTAGGGCTTAGCGCCACTACCACTGCACTCGCCCCAAAGGGCAGTCTCATCCTCCCCCACGCTCACCCATTTAGCGCGTGCCGTCAGGCCTTGCGCGGCTTTGGCGGATGCGGAATCAGGGGCTAGGGCGAGGGCAGCTTCGGCGGTTAACGGCATGAAGATAGGGCGATGGATTGAAGGGGAAGCATGACATTAAATGTAATGATAGCTGACAGTAGCTTGCTAAAAATATGTGATTACTTTTTTTGCATCCTAAATTTTTTGCCAATGCTTACCAAATTTTCCACCATTTCTCCAGCCGTTTCACTGCATTAATCGCCCGTGCATGGCCATTCTCTGCGGCTTTGCGGTACCACATTAGGGCTTTTTTGGGATCGGCTATGCAGCCGCTGCCGGTTTCTAGTTGTGCGGCTAGTTGATATTGCGCATCAAGATAGCCGCGTTCGGCGGCCATGCGATACCACATGAGGGCGCGGGTGAGGTCTTTGGGCACATTAACGCCACGTTCAAAGGCGTGGCCGAGTTGAAAGGGCGCTTCGGCATGGCCTAAATCTGCCGCTTTTTTGTAGAGAATGTGGGCGCGGGTATGGTCTTCAGCAAGATCACCGCTACCAATGTCATAGGCGATGGCGAGATCAAATAAGCCGTTCGCGTCCGTTGGTTCGTTTGTTTCGCTTGGTTCGGCAGCTTCAGGTTCTGCGGTGCCGTTTTGCTTTCGCAGTGCGCTTAAGCTAATTTTTGCGTCTTGATGCCCTTGCGCTGCGGCAAGCGCATACCATTTGCTTGCAGCATCTACATCAATCGCTACGCCTTCGCCTTTTTCATAAAGTTGCCCTAGGCGATATTGCGCCTCTGCAGTGCCTTGGTCTGCGGCTTGCATATACCAAAAAATAGCTTGCGCATAATTTTGCGCAATCCCTAAGCCCCTCTCGTACTTATCCGCTAAATTGCATTGCGCGGCGGGATAAGCAAGGTCTGCTGCTTGGCGATACCATTTCACCGCCAAGGCATAATCTTGTGCAACACCTTCAGCATTTTCATACATGCAGGCAAGTTTGTACTGCGCCGGAACGTAGTTTTGAGCCGCCGCTTTTTCTAGCCAGAATATAGCTTGTTTGGTATCAACGGGGATGCCTGCGTTTTGGGTATAGACCTCACCCAAACTGGCTTGTGCCTCGGTTAAACCGGACATCGCTGCACGCTTCCACAAGGCGATGGCTTTGGTTTTATCTTGCGCGACGCCATTGCCATGAAAGTAACGGCCACCAAGTTGAAATTGTGCGGTGTCATAACCAGCTTCGGCGGATTTATGCCACCAGCGCAAACCAACTTCATCGTTCAAAGGCAGATGTAAACCGATGATGGATAAATTACCTAAATTAAATTGTGCAATGGCATCGTCGTCTTCAGCGTTCTTGCGCAAATGCGTGATGCCAGCTTGGGCATAATCTATGGTGTTGCGCTCTACAAAGTGGAAGGTGAGGGTGGCGTCATGACGTGCAATTGCCCGTGGTGCGGGGTGATGGTCTTTTATTAAAACCGCATGTGGTTCGCGATTACCTTCGCCGTCATTGGTGAACGAAAAATCATTCACCACGGCTGGAAACCGTCCATTTTCAGACAATATGGCATCACCTTTTTCAATGACACGGCCATCGCCATAGAAAAACTGCGGGGAGTTGTTTATGTGCGGCATGGTATTTTTAGCCCGATGTTTGCCTGCTCTAAACTACTAAACGTCTAAACTGATTAAGCCGAATGAGACCCTCTATTATAGGGCACCTTCAAGCACAGTTTGGCACCGTTTGTCGCTGTTTTATCAACTCCCAGCGCCTCTGGTGCTGGCAAGTTTATTGGTGTGGCGCAGCCGTGAGGCAAGGTCTAAGGTTAAATTCAGCATGAGTTGATAGACAATTTCGGGATGGTTTAGGCGCAGCTTGTCGAAGGCATCACGGGTTAGTACGTACACCATTAAATCTTCTTGTGCCACCACAGTAGCTGATCGTGGTGCGCTATCCAAGAAGCCTACTTCACCGATGACACCACCACGACGAATACTGGTGATACGTATGTCATGGCCTTGATCCGCGCGAATGATGATGCCAGCACTACCGTGCAAAATAATGAGTAATTGATCGCTTGGGTCACCTGTTGTAAAGACAATATCACCGGATTTATAAAGGCGCTGTTGCATATTAGCTTCGATGATACTGCGTTGACTGTGGCTCAGGCCTTTCAATATTGCCATCGCGTCTTGCAGCATTGATGTGGCTTCAGCACTGACAGTGGTGTCGGCACTGATGATGGAATTTTCAGCTATTTCTAATGCCCGATCCAAATCGGGAGGGGTTGTGGCGTTTGGTAAATGGTGCGTTAAAAACTGCAGGGCATTGCCTTTTTGTAATGTTGCACCAGCATGCAAGGTTCTTATATTTAGGGCGTTTGCCGCACGTTGCCAACGCTTTAGCGATAACGCAATACTGCTATCGACATTACGCACCCGTGACCAATCTAGGATCACGGTATGGGAATTTTCAAGTGAGGCTTGCAAGCTGCGATCAAGGCTTGCGACTGCACCAAAAAACAATTCCGCCTCTAGTTCTAGCACTTTAATTTTTTCACCTTGGCGCATGAGTACTTCAATTTCCGCGCGGCTACGGGCGCAGTTTGAATGTAATTGTTCGCCCGTCCATTCAAAACGTACTGGTTTTCTAGCATTGCGCATGGCAAACAGCACAAGGCCAAACATGAGACCGACAAATACCGAAGCCACCAGATTGAACACCACGGCGGTAACGGTGACAGCAGTGATGAGCGCTAAATCTTCCTTTTGGCTTGATTGCAAGGGTTGTCGGCGTAACCACGCATTGGCTTGCGCTAAGGCTGCGCGATCAGCCATAAAAAACGCATCGCACAACATAACACCGGCAACAGCAGCTAGGGCTATCCAATACAAAACACCAGTGCTGAGTAATACAACACACGCAATAGCGATAAGGAAGGTACCGCGATTACTCATGCTGGCAACGCGCATCCCCGCCATACTAACTTGCTGCGATCCGGCGACTGGTACCGCACCTACGGCAGCGCCCAGGCCGCCGGTGAGGGCAACAGTTGCATGTTGCCAGCGACTGGCAATACGATCATCAAGCTGCGAAATACTTTCGTTAGCAATCGTCATATTGATAAACACCATTAGCCCCAATAGTGCGCCGTTATACAGCAGGGTGGGCAGCATGGTGGCAGTTTTAGCGGGGGCGGCGATCAGCGCGCCAAAATCCGCAACTGACCACGGTAATTGCAGCGCTTGGTTTGAGGCCATGACCATTTGCACCGGTGAATCTTTTAGCAGCCACCATCCTAGTGCCACGAGTGCGCCCGCTGCCACGCCAATAGCAGACGCAGGTAGGCGTGGTATCCATTGACGCACCGCAAGATTGGCGACAATTGCTGCGGCACACACACTAATTAATTCGGCTGCACCTTGGCCGGCTTCCCACATACGCCATAGGGTTTTACTTTGCGACATGAATAGCAATATCGCTACGCTAATTGAAAAGCCCGCGTAGACGGGGGCAGGAATGAAACGGGTAAATTTATCGGCACCGAGTAAAAATAATATGGTGCAGACGATAAAAGCAAAGGCACTCACTACACACATCAGCGCCAGCAATATTTCAGGCCGTGTTGCTAATCCCCACGCGGGCATATAAGTAAGGAACTGATGCAAAATCGCCGATAAAGCCGTGGCTTCAAAAAGCCGCGCACTAAACGCCATGGGTCGCCCAGTGGTAGCGCTCACTCCGTGAATGAGCACTAGCAATAATAAGGTAGCGAAGACGCCATAACTCAAATACGCCGCCGGAAAATTAGCATACACAATAGCAACGCCACCGAGTGCAATCGGTATCGCCGCCGCCGTAGAATCTAGGGCGCTAGTAGCAGCCGTAGCCCACGAAGGTTGCTCACCTGACTCCGTATTGGCGTGCTTGATAGGTAGCGGCTTGGTGCCCGCTAAGATGCTACGGGCCGATGTGGTTCTTTGACTTTCTTCGAGCATGCGCTACATATAAAGTTGGTGGGCGATAACCATAATATACGCGACCTGTAGTGAATGTGTAACATCTGGCATACCGTAAATGCGGCTGCGCGGTTAATGTCGGGTTCTAGTAATTGCCCTACTGCAATGCCAAATATTGCAGTAGCATAATTGTTTTTCCATCGTTAATGGCACCGGTTTTTATCATCGCTAATGCGTCTTCTAGCTTGTATTCAAGTACTTCAATATCTTCGCCTTCATGGGCGTCACCGCCGCCCTTGCTAATGCGGTCATCGTCAGTATATTCGGAAACGAAAAAATGCAATTTCTCAGTAACTGAGCCAGGACTCATATAAGCCTCGAATACTTTCTTTGGTTCGCGAATGCGAAAGCCTGTTTCTTCGGTAACTTCGCGACGGATACAGGTTTCAGGGTCATCGCCATCTAGCAGACCTGCGCAAGCTTCAATCAGATAACCATCAGTGCACCCATTGACGAAGACCGGAAAACGAAATTGCCGAGTGAGTACAACGGTGCGTTTGGCTTCGTTAAAAAGCATTAAAACAGCGCCGTTGCCACGGTCGTAGGTTTCCCGATTTAATCGCTGCCAAGTACCATCGCGTCGATGAAAATCAAACGTGGTTTTCTTCAAAATGTACCAATTATCAGACAATAGTTCTTCAGCCACGATGCGAACATGGGCGTTATTTTTCATGGTTTGCAATTCTCCGTGTAGAGCGGGAT
>JANMDR010000010.1:0-38450 GCA_031376425.1 Betaproteobacteria bacterium | reverse complement strand
GTCGCAAATACCATTCGACCGACAATAGCGCACCTAACCAGCCTAGTAGCATGGCAACAAAAACTAAGGTAAAGCCAACGCTTGGTGATATGGCTAGCAAGCTGAAGTCACTACCATAGGACTTCGCCAACTCTTGCACCTCAACTGCTGCCCAACGCAATGTTGCCCATACCATGAGCCACGCCAGCCCGCCCGCTAAGGCACCTTGCGCCGCACCAAAATAAAGGAAAGGTCGGCGTACAAATGTATTCGTTGCACCGATTAGTTGGCTAATTTCGATTTCATCACGCTGTGTGAGTATTTGTAAGCGAATAGTATTACCTGTAACCACGACAACCGCACCACAAAGCGCAAAGGCAACAAGCAACAGCACCGTCTTAGCAAAACGCGCAAGACGGTTCAGTTTTTTTGCCCATTCAAATTCTGCGATGACATATTCCACACCCGCGATTTTTTGTATCTGCTCGCGTAAAGATTGAATTTCCGCAGCCGCTTTATCGGAACTTTCCGATACTTTGGGTTGCACCAAAAAAGCATGCGGCAGCGGGTTGGTTTCAAGACCCGCCAATACATCCTGCATGCCAGCATTGCCTTTCATTTTCGCTAATGCCGCTTCGCGTGATTCAAATTTTAAAGACTCAACCGAAGGCAACTTCTTAATAATGTCACCCACTGCGCGAGCTTCAGCATCGCTCAATGCTGGTTGCAAATAAACATTCATACCCGGATTAATTTGCAAGCTACCAGTGGCGGCAAGTACATTTTCAAAAACAGCGAAAAGCCCTAATGGAAAGGCCAGCGCAATAGCAATGACAATGACAGAAAGTGCCGTAACCGCAGGCTGCTGAATTAAACGAACCGCCGCACGCTTAAATGCGATAAGGTGGGCATTAATGGGGGCTAACAAGCTAGCCATTAGCTGCCCCAATCTGGCCTTGCACCAAATTTATCCGACGACACCCTAAACGCTGCAGGCCTGATTCATCATGCGTGGATAATAAAACCGTAACACCGACTTGGTTGAACGATTTGAAGAGTGCCATGATGGACGCTGCGTAATCAACATCCAAGTTTCCAGTGGGTTCATCCGCAATCAAAATATTCGGGCGACTAACAATGGCACGGGCGATGCAAAGGCGTTGCTGTTCGCCGCCAGAAAGCGCGATGGGATTAGATTTTTCACGCGCGAGCAACCCAACCTTATCTAACGCCGCACGCACCCGCTTGGCCGCTTCTGTGCGCGGCAAACCGGCAATATCGAGCGGCAAAACCACATTTTCAAACGCACTCCGGTCAAACAATAAGCGATGATTTTGAAACACTAAACCAATATTACGGCGCAATGCGCGCAGCCCTGACTGACGCAATACGCCAAGGTTTTGGCCATTCACCAACACCATCCCTTTCGTGCTCGTTTCAATACCTGCTGCAAGCTTTAGCATAGTGCTCTTGCCCGCACCAGAATGGCCTGTTAAGGCAACAAACTCGCCTTTCTCCACGGTACAGGTGATGCCACGCAGCGCTTCAAAGCCGTTGGCGTAACGCTTAATAGTATTGGAAAAAACAATCATGTTTTAGATGAGTGAGGGAAGCAGGAAATGACGGAAATTACGCTCTGCCATGTTTAGCGTGTTTTTCCAAATAGCGCTGCCACAAATTCTGGCGCATCAAATGGCCGCAAATCTTCGATACCTTCTCCTACGCCTATGAAGCGCACCGGAACAGGGCTTGACGAATTTTCCAAACTCGGGCGCATGGCGATGGCTGCCAACATACCACCTTTTGCCGTGCCATCAAGCTTGGTGACCACCAGACCAGTGAGCCCTAGCGCTTGGTCAAACGCATTCACTTGCGCCACGCCGTTTTGCCCGGTGTTCGCATCAAGTACCAGCAATACTTCATGCGGCGCAGCAAGCGCACCACTTTCAGCAGGCATGGCTTTAGCGATCACCCGTTTTACTTTTTTAATTTCTTCCATTAGGTGTAATTGCGTCGGCAAACGGCCTGCTGTATCGGCTAGCACCACATCAATTTTACGGGCTTTGGCAGATTGCACGGCATCAAAAATAACCGCTGCTGAATCTCCCTGCGTTTGCGAGATCACTATCACGTTATTACGCTCACCCCAAGTGGCTAATTGTTCGCGAGCGGCTGCACGAAAAGTGTCACCAGCGGCCAACATCACCGATTTACCTTGGCTTTGGAAATATTTAGCGAGCTTACCGATAGTCGTTGTTTTGCCTGCGCCATTTACACCAACAATCATGATGACGAAAGGGCTGGCGCTTTCCACCTGTAAGGGCTTGGCGATACGTTCAAGCAAGTTGACAAGCAGAATATTAAACTCGTCCTGAAGCAATAAGGGATCACTCAGTTTTTTTGCCTTGGCAACTTGTTTTAAATCTTCAAGGAGCGATTGCGTCGCCGCAATGCCGACATCTGCCGTAATAAGTGTAGTTTCAAGTGATTCATAAAGCGCATCATCGATTTGACCGTGACTCGAAAAAAGCTCGGTAACATCGGTATTTAGGACTTCCCGAGTCTTGCTTAATCCCGATTTTAAGCGTGAAAACCAGCTTGGAGCATCTAAATTAACTTGTCGTGGCGCTGGTTGGGGGAGCGGCTGCGGGAGTGGAGATGGGAACGACTGTGGCTCGGCTGGCGCAGCTACCGCTGGTGAAACAGATGTGTCTTGCGGTTTTTTTGATTTGAAAATATTGAACAAAACGGAATGCTTTCTAAAACAAAATAAGATCGGTTACGACATTAAAACAACGGTATTACAGCAATTTACGCTACACTCTGCGCATTTTAAGCTATTCAACTCGCGGCGTCTTGATTCATAGTGCAACAGTTTCAAAATAGGCAATGAACAAAAAATCCTCGACCCCCTCGCAAAAGTCATCCGCCAATAACCGTGTGCGCATCATTGGTGGTCAATGGCGCAGCCGTATCCTGAACTTTCCTACCGCCACGGGTTTGCGCCCAAGTGGTGATCGGGTGCGCGAAACGCTGTTTAATTGGCTCGGCCAAACCCTGCACGGAAAAAATTGTTTAGACGTGTATGCTGGCAGTGGTGCTTTAGGCTTTGAAGCCGCGTCACGTGGGGCTCAGAGCGTGACAATGATTGAATCAAACCCCGCAGCGTGGAAAGCGCTCGAACACAATCGGGCATTGCTAGACGCACAGCATTGTGTAATTTTTCGCGATGACGCACTATTGCGATTGAAAAAACTACAAAGCAACACGCTTAAATATGACATCGTATTTATTGACCCACCCTTTGCAAGCGATCTATTAGAGCCAACGCTAACCGCACTTGCAACGATGCTAGCCCCCTATGCACGCGTATATATAGAGTGGGCAAGCCCACTATCAGATACCATAGTAGGCGAGAACGCAGCTTGGCGAATTGAAAAATCTGCACGCGCGGGTGTTGTACATTTTGCGTTACTATCACTCAAATAATTTTTAAGGCTGCTATCCATCATGATTCGTGCCGTTTACCCAGGAACTTTTGATCCTTTAACCAAAGGCCATGAGGACCTTGTAGCACGCGCTTCCAAACTCTTTGGCGAGGTAGTGGTGGCCGTGGCGCATAGCGAGTCCAAGCGGCCCTTTTTTGCGCTTGACGAGCGCCTAGAACTGGCCAAACAAATATTAGGGATATACCCAAATGTTCGTGTAGTCAGTTTTACGGGTCTACTTTCTGAGTTTTTACGGGCGCAAGAGGCTAATGTAATTTTGCGTGGCCTCCGCGCGGTGTCAGATTTTGAATATGAATTTCAAATGGCGGGGATGAATCGCAAATTAAATCCGGGTGTGGAAACGATGTTTCTAACCCCTAGCGATAAATATATGTTTATTTCTGCGACTATTGTGCGTGAAATCGCCAACCTTGGCGGCAATGTTGATGATTTTGTGCACCCACTTACCGCTGTGGCTCTCAAAGCCAAAATCGCGAAGGCGCACTAAAAATATCATGGCTTTAATGATTACCGATCAATGCATAAACTGCGACGTATGTGAACCGGAATGCCCAAACGACGCGATTTATCAAGGGGTAGAGATTTACGAAATTGATCCCGCTAAATGCACTGAGTGCGTCGGCCATTTTGATACGCCGCAATGCCGCGAAGTATGCCCTGTTGACTGTATTCCGCTGCATCCTGATTTTGTAGAATCAAAAGATGCCTTGCACGCGAAATTTGTGGCGCTCGTACAATTAAAAAAGGTTGCAGCGTAGACTGCTCGATGAGATTAGCCGTAAACGGTCTTAAGCAGCCTAGCTTAGGGATCCAACCGCAGTTGCCGTGTCACACTTTCATACACATCATCCAATGATTTGCGGCGGCTTTTGACAGCATCCATGCTGGCCTGCAGACTGGAAATGCTTTCAGCCAAGTCAATTTCAGCACCATTCATTTTGTCGATATTTTCTACCCGCGCCATCATTTGGGTACGCGCAAATTCGACTGGCTTTTCCAATTCTGAAAACAGGCTTTTTGCCCACACTTGTGATTCGCGATTGGCAATGTCGAACATTTTCTGCACGCGGTCACCCACTGCCGTATTAAACTCTTTCTCTCTAATAGCGTCGGGGCGCTTATCTTCCTGACGCAATAGCAGATCGGCCTCATTACGCAGATTCACGAGTTCCGCGTGAAACCGCGCGATCGGAAACGGCACAATATCCACCACGCCATCAACACCAGTGACTAAAAGTTCGCGGGAGATTTTCGGGCGCATTTCTAAAAACAAATTGTAAAGCTCATCGACCTTGCTTTGCAGGGTGCCAATACGCATGTTTAAATGCGGGAAAAATTTTGTCATCGCTAAATTGGCCTGCATCGGGCGTGATAGCGGCCGCATTTGTGCTTTAAAACCGTCTAATTCAAGCTTTATTGCCGTTGGATGCACCATGCCCGACATCTCATCGCAAATACTCGCGTGCAACCCTTTTGAAGCCCTTAGCGCCTTGGTTAAGCCATCAAGCTTATCTTGCTTAGCACCCGCCTGCGAAATTAGCTGGCTTAACATCACTTCATTTTTTTGCCGCAATTGGCTCAGAATTTTTAGCTTTTCTAAACCCGCAACATGTTCGTTGTTTAAGTTCTCTTTCACGTCCCCGAGTAGTCCCATCAACGCATCGGCAACAATACCGCTAACACGATCTTGTCGGGAATCAGGTAAGTTTTGCGAAATCGCGCGCTCTAGTTGATACAAACGACTCCGTGCGGATTTATCAGGTTCACCGGTTAATCGCCCTAGCAATCCAAGTTTGGCGGACACGGCAATCACAGCCATGGGGTCGGCATGCAAAAGCTCGGCCACAGCATGTACTTGGCTATCAAGCTGACGCAAAAAAGCCGTCGGGTTCGTTTGTGCTTCAGCGCCTAAATCAATCTCATCAATACGATTGAGTGCAATCAGTTTCGCTTGATTATTGGCGGCCAGTGCAGCATCCATACCTTCATTGGCTTTACCGCTGCGGGCAATAGCCTGTTCACGCGGTGACTTGCCTGAATTCAGCACATCGCGCCAAGTTTCTAAGTCAGTCTTAGTTGCACCTTCATTCGCATCCAGCACTAGGATGGCGGCATCCAGAGAAGGTAATCGCTCACGAACAAATTCAGATTCAGAACGCATCGTTGCAACCGCTGGCGTATCAATAACGACCAATCCAGCATCGAGCAAACCATGCGGAAAGTTTACAATCGCGTAGCGCCAACGCGGTATATCTACCAGCGACTGCTCTTCATCGGTGCGCCCAGGTTTTACCACGCCACTGCTGTGCAAACCAAGCGCCACAGCCTGTTCTAGGGATACCCGTTTTGTTTCAGAAATAGCAGCCAGCGCCCGCATCACCGATTCCATTTGATCCGACTCAAATGGAAAGGAACGCCACTCAGAGGGCATACTGCGCAACTGCGCTAAGGTATGTTCGCTTTCGCGGGTTTCTGTCGGTAGCAGCCGCACTCCCGTTTGACGCTCGCGATCAAATCTTAATTCTGTAATACAGGCTGTAGTGCGACCCAAACCAGACGGCATTAATCGCCGCCCCGTATCGGTAAAAAACAAAGCATTAATTAGCTCAGATTTGCCGCTGGCGATATTGCCTAAAAAGGCAATACTCACGCGCTCACGAACAACTAAACTATCGAGCTTAGTAAATGTTGATTCCGAATCCACGCTACTAATTTTCAGGCCTTTAAATAGCCCGCGTACCGCTTCAATTTGAGCTTGATGCAGGTAGCGCCACGATTGCAGCGCCGCTAGGCGTTCGGTGAGTTGGGATACCTGAGATGCTTGGAATTTTGTTTTTGAATTCATAAGCGAACTGTAACCACATTTTCTAAAAGTTTTGCGATTTTGCGGCTATTTGGCGATTTGCAAATCGGTAATACTTACTATCCTACTAGAAAGTTGGCCTTGAATTTGCGAAGTTTCACATCTTGGCGCGAAGAATGCGCACTGGCAACGCATTTAGGTGTTTGTAATCAGCCTATTTTTGACAACCCTTGCAGAAAAATGTGGCACGCTGCCCCTGCCGAATTTGCTGAACTGGCCTGGCACAGACACGACAAGGCTCGCCTTCGCGCCCATAAACATAGGCGTTAATTTGAAAATAGCCATTATCGCCGTCCGCGCTCACGTAATCGCGTAACGATGAACCTCCGGCAGCCAAGGCATCACGCAGGGTTTCGCAGATTACCGTCGCCAAAACGATATAACGCGACCGCGACACACGCCCCGCTTGCCGCGCAGGGTGAATGCCGGCACGAAATAAGGACTCAGACGCATAGATATTGCCCACGCCCACCACCACGTGTCCATCCATAATAAATTGCTTAATGCTCTGGGTTTTGTTACGGCTTTTTTCAAAAAGATAGTTGCCGCTGAAACTCGCATCAGACAAAGGTTCCGGCCCCAAACCATCTAATAAGGGATGACTAAGGTGAGCACCCGCAATCCACAACAGTGCACCAAACCGACGCGGATCGGTATAGCGCAACACCGTACCGTCATCTAGCACAATATCCACATGATCGTGCTTGGCCACGCTGGGTATTTCAGCTTGCAAATAAGCCCGCAATATGCCTGACATACCAAGGTGAGAAAGCAAAAATCCACTATTGAGTTCAAACACCAAGTATTTGCCACGACGGGCGATATGGCGAATAGTTTGCCCTTCAATTGTTTTCGCGATATCGCTAGGAATCGGCCATCGCAAGCGATAATCGCGCACGGTGACAGCAACGATTTTCCGACCAACAACGTAGGGCAGTAAACCTAATCGCGTGGTTTCTACTTCGGGTAATTCAGGCATTTAAATTACATTAAGAAAGAATGGAAGGGTGAATATGATGTGTTTGTGCTTACAATAATAGCTAAAATAGCTCTTAACGCGCAGACTCACATTGCTGCCATCGGCTTCACCCCTCAATTTTGATCGTATTTAGGTGCACTGTTATGCAAAAAAACGCTTCGCACATTCGCCAATCTAAATCTGCCTTTTTAGTGAAGTCACTAATTGCGGGTTTAATGATTGCAACGCCTAATCTGTGGGCGCAGCCTAGTAACCAAACTCCAATTCCTGCCAAGCGTACTGCGCCAAACGTACGCAGTGGTGAAGAGCAAGCAAATTTTTTATATCAATACTTATTATCCGAAATTGCCGTACAACGTGGTGATGAGCCCACCGCCTTGGCAACGCTATCTCGTCTGGCAAAAACCAAACAAGATGCCCGATTGGCACGACGCGCTATGGAAGTTGCTTTCAAGCAGCGCGACACTGAGGCAGCCCTCGATAATGCGCTTTTATGGCTTGAATTAGATCGTTCGTCCCCGCTTGCTCGGCAAGCGGTAATGGTGCTTGCCGGCAGCAGACCCAATGTGCCAGCGACGCTTGAAACTACCACAGATGGCTTCGCAAAACTACTCGCAGAGCCACGCCGAGCACCGCTATTATTGATGCAAATGGCTGGGCTAATGGAACGATTTAACGACAAAGCCGCTGTTTCGAAGGCGGTACAAAACTTAGCCAAGCCGCTGGCGCACTTGCCCGAGGCACAATTTGCTATTGCGCAGGCACACCTATTGGCGAACGAATTACCAGAGGCCTTAGCTAGCATTGAGCGCGCGCGCAGTATGCAAAGCAACTGGCCGGAGCAATCTCGCGCCATCATGCTGCAAGCCCGCATTTTGATCGAGAGTAAGCGCGAAGATGAGGCAATTACCCTACTAACAACATACTTAAAATTAAACCAAAAAATATCCTCTGAACGCACGGATGTACAGATGATGTTAGGTCGCGTGCAGGTGGGCGCAAAAGCCTATTTATCGGCGCGTGAAGAATTTAGAAGCGCATTAAGAGATGCGCCCAACAACGCCGAACCCGCTTATGCCGCAGCATTACTATCGCTTGAGATGGGCGATTTTGCGGACGCCGAAACCATGCTGCAGCGCGTACTCTCAGCCGAGCCGAGTATCGCTGAAAAATCACCTGTTTATTTTAACTTGGGTGCGGCGCAAGAAGGCAAAGGTGAACTTGCCAACGCGATTTCGAGTTATCAACTTGTGACCAAGGGCAATTATTTTTTGCCGGCGCAGGCCAGAGTTGGCAAGCTGCTCACAAAATCAAGCGGCTTAAGCGCAGGCGAAGCACATTTACAAAAAGTATTGGATGGTGGTCTTGATAACCCCGAAGATCGCATGGGTATCGTACTGGCAATGGCGCAGCTTCTGCGTGAAGAAAAGCAACTAGATCGCGCCTTTATATGGCTTTCCAACGCCATCAATGACGCGCCAGACTCAGCAGAATTATTATATGACCGGGCAATGTTAGCTGAAAAGTTAAATAAGCTTGCCATGGCCGAAGCAGACTTACGCGCGGTAATTCGCTTGCAACCCGATCATGCACAAGCCCACAATGCGCTTGGTTATATGCTTACTGAACACACTACCCGTTATTCAGAAGCGCGCGAGTTAATTGATATCGCTATTAAACTAAGCCCTGAAGACTCCTTCATTATCGATAGCTTGGGTTGGTTGCAGTTTAAAATGGGGCAAATAGCGCAGGCTGTAGAAACGCTGCAACGCGCTTATAAAAAGCGCCCCGACGGCGAAATTGCCGCTCACTTTGGCGAGGCGCTGTGGGTCAATAAGCAGCCAGAAGAAGCCCATAAAATATGGGCGGCGGCAATAAAAGATCATCCGCAAAACGAAGCGCTTTTGGCGGTGATTGCCAAATACGCCAAACTCCCAAACTAAGTAAATTGATAGACGGCATGGCACGATATTTATGGGTAGTCATCGCCATCTCACTCACCGCGTGCACCAATATAACGCCGCCAGTTGAATCAACTATAACCACCCAGATTGCCAGCGCACCTGCGCAAGCGTTTCGCCTTGAAGCGCGATTGAGTGTGCGTCAAGCGCAGAAGATAGATTCGGTGAGCGTGACGTGGCAAAAGTCGAGTGCCACCCAAACTATAAACGTCACAGGGCCCTTAGGTATACAAGTTGCGCAGATCACTCAACGGCAAGGGGAAACAGCGACGCTTTCGCGTGGTGACGCCGCGCCAATCGAGCGGGCTGAAACCGTGGACGCTCTGCTAGCACAAGCACTCGGTGTTAGGATTCGGCTAGAAAAAATTATCGCATGGACCGAACTGATTGGCTTACCCGCAAACGGCGAGGTAATAGCGATAACAGTTGACGATACTGAATGGTTGGTAAGTGCAGAAACTACCCAACAGATTAACGGCCAGACTATTGCGCGACGCTTGGTCGCACGCGCTGGCGACGTGACAATAAAACTAATAGTCGATAACTGGCAAAGACTTGATCAACCCCTAAAATGAACAACATCACCACCGCATTCGCGCCAGCAAAACTCAACTTATTTTTGCATATTATCGGTCGCCGACCGGACGGCTATCATTTACTGGAAAGCGTTTTCACACCCATTGATTTATGCGATAGCTTGCACTTTGAAGTTAATGTTGCTGGCAACATCAACCGTGCCAATGACATCGAAAATGTGGCGGAAGCTCAAGATTTGACTATTCGCGCTGCATTCGCCTTGCGTCACCGTGCCCAAGCAGATGGGATTGCTAATGCAACAGCTTGTGGCGCAAGCATTGGCATTGAAAAACGTATTCCTATGGGTGGCGGCTTAGGTGGCGGTAGTTCTGATGCAGCGACCACACTCAAAACTCTCAACAAACTGTGGGACTTTAATTACCCTGATGCGGTATTGGCAGAAATTGGCTTAAAACTGGGTGCGGATATTCCTTTTTTTATTTTTGGACAAAACGCCTTCGCTCAGGGTATTGGCGAGCAATTACGCGCTGTAAATCTACCAAATTTTGCCTATTTAGTGATAAAACCCGATGTGCACGTACCTACACCGGCAATTTTTGCTGCGCCTGAATTGACAAGAGCCACGAAAACCATCACAATATTGGACTTTTCTGGAGTTAAGGACGGCAACGTCAAAAACACTGGAAAAAATGCGGTTTTGAGCTTTACCGTAGCTGATCTTGCAGGCTTTAAAAATGATATGCAAGACGTAGTAGTAAATCGATATTTAGCGGTAGCCGAAGCGCTCGCGCTATTGCAAAAAGTAAGTAGTAGATGTGTTTTTCCAGCGCGTATGACCGGTTCAGGAGCTTGTATTTTTGCAGCTTTTACCCGTATTGAGCATGCATGGTCAGCACAGCAACAGTGGCAAAAATGTATTGAGACAACATCGAACGGCAATTTAGTTCGAGCAAAAACTTTTGTAGTAAAATCTGTTTCTAGTAATACCTAGCAATATCAAGTAGTTTGTTGTATCCCTCAGTTGGGGCGTCGCCAAGTGGTAAGGCACCGGATTTTGATTCCGGCATTCGTAGGTTCGATCCCTCCCGCCCCAGCCAATAATTTCTGCATTGAGTTGAGTTTGCCGCTTTTTGTAATATTAAGTTTGGGGCAAAAATAGTCCGACTTTATGCTATCGCCGATGCATCGGAACCCACTGCAGTAGCGCGTTAGTTTTTTGTAACGCTTATTGCCAGTAACGCTAATCCCTCAATATCCACCATCAAATACGATTTTATTTCGCACTAATTCCAAATCATGGCGCTAGATAACATCACAGTATTTGCCGGAAATGCTAACTTAAAGCTTGCGCGTGACGTTTCGCGCCGCTTAGGTTCACAACTTGGCCGCGCAAAAGTTGCTAAATTTAGCGATGGCGAGGTCATGGTTGAAATCCTAGAGAATGTGCGCGGTAAAGATGTGTGCATTTTGCAGTCCACCTGCGCTCCCACCAATGATAATTTGATGGAAATTATGGTGATGGCCGATGCGCTAAAACGCTCATCTGCAGCACGTATCACCGCAGCAATTCCCTATTTTGGCTATGCCCGTCAAGACCGTAGACCACGCAATGCACGCGTAGCCATCACTGCAAAAATTGTAGCTAATATGCTCACCGGTGCAGGTGTAGATCGGGTACTGACGATGGATTTACATGCCGATCAAATTCAAGGCTTTTTTGATATTCCGGTAGATAATATTTACGCCACACCAATTTTATTGGGTGATGTATGGAAGCACGACTATCCAAACCTAATCGTTGTTTCTCCTGACGTCGGCGGCGTAGTGCGCGCACGCGCAATTGCCAAGCAATTAGACGCTGAGCTCGCCATCATCGATAAACGCCGCCCCCGTGCGAATGTATCAATGGTGATGAATATTATTGGCGACGTTACCGGCCGCACCTGTTTGATTATGGATGACATCGTAGATACCGCAGGCACCCTAACAGAAGCCGCGCGCGCCCTTAAAGAACGTGGTGCCGCGAAGGTAATTGCCTACTGTACCCATCCAGTACTATCTGGCCCGGCGATTGATCGATTGAACGCCTCAGTGATTGACGAATTGGTAGTAACAGATACCATTCCTTTGAGTGAAGCGGCAGAAGCATGCCCTAAAATTCGGCAAATTAGCACCGCCGAATTATTGGCCGAGACCTTACGCCGCATTTCTGAAGGTGATTCCGTTAGTTCGCTATTTACGGATTAGGTTTTAAGATTTAGTTGCAATTTAAGTTTAAGTAGGCGAACGATTAACCTCGTTCGTTTTTGTAACAAACCATTTGGTCGCGAATGGTTTAATTTGGAGTATCAAACATGAAAATAGCAATCCAAGCAACAACCCGCAGCGTTCAAGGCACTGGTGCGAGCCGCCGCCTACGTCATGCGGATAAAGTACCAGGCATTCTCTACGGTGCTGGTAAAGAAGCAACGCTCATTGAGCTTTTGCATAACGACATTTTCCACAAGCTACGCAATGAAGCGTTCCACGCTTCCATTCTTGATTTGCACATTGATGGCAAATCTGAAAGAGCACTATTGCGCGACGTGCAAATGCACCCGTTCAAAAATCGCGTTTTGCACTTAGACTTCCAGCGCGTAGACGAAGGCAAGAAAATGCACATGAAGGTGCCTCTGCACTTCATCAATGCTGACAAAGCACCTGGCGTTAAGCTTTCTGGCGGCATCGTTTCGCATGTATTGAACGAGTTAGACATTACTTGCTTGCCAAAAGATCTACCTGAATTTATCGAAATTGATTTAACTACCTTGGCTTCTGGTCATTCGATTCACGTATCGAACGTGAAAATGCCTCAAGGTGTTGAATCTGCAGTGCATCGTGGCGAAGATTTGGTTATTGCAACCATCATCATCCCGCGTGGCGCACTGACTGAAGCAGAGGGCGCACCTGTGGTAGCCGCCGCTGATGTACCAGCGTCGAACCAAAAGGTGAAGGAAGAGGAGAAGAAAGAAGATAAGGCGAAGAAAAAATAATTTTTCACTTATCTAGGCAACATTGATTTCGAGACATGCCCGCCGAAAGTATTTTTTTGGCGGGCATTTCCATTTCTTACTGCCGAAAGTATTTTGTAGTGGGCATTTCCATTTCTTACTGCCGAAAACTATTTGTCGCGTAATTATTATTTGTCGTATATCTCGTTTCAATCTAAACAACCCATTTGCTCCCCATGCCCATTCAACCCATCAGCTTAGTTGTCGGCCTTGGTAACCCAGGACGCGACTATGAAGATACCCGCCACAACGCCGGATTTTGGTGGGTAGACCAGCTGGCAAGCCGCGTAAATAGCGCCTTCAAAGCTGATTCAAAGTTTTCCGGATTGGTGGCAAAGGCTCCCGCGTTTTGGCTCCTCAAACCCAGCACATTTATGAATCGCTCTGGTCAAGCCGTGAGCGCGTTAGCCAAATTTTATCGCATAGACCCTTCAGCTATTTTAGTTGTACATGACGAGCTTGATTTACCTACAGGTGAGGCCAAGTTGAAACTAGGCGGCAGTCACGGCGGCCACAATGGCTTAAAAGATATTGACGCCCACTTAGGTACGCGGGACTACTGGCGTCTACGCATCGGTATCGGCCATCCTCGCGCACTGGCGAAGGCTGAAGGTGGCGCGCATATTGAAGTGGTTGATTATGTGTTGCAGCGCCCAGGCACTGCTGATAGCCGCGCCATCGAAGGCGCCATGCACGCCAGTATTGATGTTTGGGAAACCATGGCCACCGGCAATTTTGAAGCCGCAATGCTCAAATTACATACCAAGCCTGCGGCAGTTAAACCACCAAAAACTCCTAAACCCCCTAAAATAGAAGCTTCTGCAATAGCAATCTCGGCAACACAACCACCCAACACTGAATCACTCATCAAAAAGGCAACACCATGAAATGCGGAATTGTAGGCCTGCCCAACGTAGGTAAATCCACCTTATTTAACGCGCTCACTAAAGCGGGTATTGCTGCAGAAAATTATCCGTTTTGCACCATAGAGCCAAACATTGGCATCGTTGAAGTTCCTGATCCACGGATGGACAAATTAGCGGCAATCGTAAAACCACAGAAGGTACAGTGCGCCATTGTGGAGTTTGTGGATATTGCAGGCCTTGTTGCCGGTGCTTCCAAAGGTGAAGGGCTGGGCAACCAATTTCTAGCTACCATCCGCGAAACAGATGCTATTTCCCACGTGGTGCGCTGCTTTGATGACCCAAATGTGATTCACGTTGCTGGCAAGGTTGACCCACTTTCAGACATCGCCGTTATCGATACTGAATTGGCCTTGGCTGATATGGCAACGGCTGAAAAAGCCTTGCACAAAGCGCAAAAAAATTCCCGCGCTGGCGATAAAGATGCGATTAAGTTAGTAGCCATTTTAGAGCCGATGTTAAAACACCTAGACCAAGGTAATCCCGTGCGCTCAATGGGTCTGGATGCGGATCAATTAGCCATCATCAAACCTTATTGCTTCATTACCGCTAAACCAGTTTTGTATGTGGCCAACGTGATTGAAGGCGGTTTTGAAAATAACCCCCTACTTGATTTAGTGAAAGCGCATGCCGCCAAAGAAAACGCACCCGTCGTTTCTATTTGCGCAAAAATTGAAGCGGAAATTGCCGATCTTGAGCAAGAAGACAAAGATATTTTTCTAGCCGATATCGGCATGACCGAACCCGGCCTAGACCGACTAATTCGCGCAGCCTATACCTTGCTAGGGCTAGAAACCTACTTCACTGCTGGGGTAAAAGAAGTTAGGGCATGGACCGTACGCAAAGGCTCTACAGCGCCCCAAGCGGCTGGTGTAATTCACACTGATTTTGAACGCGGTTTTATCCGTGCCGAAGTAATTGCCTATGATGATTACGTAGCGCTTGGTGGCGAAGCCAAATGCAAGGAAACCGGCAAGATGCGGGTAGAAGGCAAAGAATATATCGTCAAAGATGGCGATGTGATGCATTTTAGATTTAACGTCTAACACTTTTAGATTGGCTGTAAAAGCAATAAAATAGGGTATCTTCAGACAACGCTGAAAGATACCCTTATTTTTTGGTGAACATTAATTCACTCGTCCGTAATCAATTCTAGGTAAATCATATGCTAACAACGAAACTGCACAGAACTGCTAGCTTACTTTTCTTAAGCCTAATGCTGTCAATGCCAACTTTCGCGCAATCCCTCGGCTACTTCCGCCAACCGGCAGTATCAACCGACACGATTGTTTTTGTGGCCGAAGGCGATTTATGGAAGGTGCCAATTGCAGGCGGCAGCGCCCAGCGGCTTACCTCGCATATGGGTGAGGAATTAACACCCGCAATTTCGGCGGATGGCCGGAGTGTCGCTTATTCAGGGCGTTTTGAAGGGTCGGCAGAAATTTATACCATGCCTTTGGATGGCGGCATACCTAAACAACTTACCTACGATGGCGGTACGCAGGCGAAAGTGGCTGGGTTTACGCCGACTGGCGATGTACTTTATAGCACCAATCGTTATTCGGGTTTTCCGCTACAGCGATTAATCGCATTAAACGCGACAACTGGCGCGCGCACGCCGATTCCGCTCGCCGAAGCCGCAGAAGGATGCTACCTAAACAACACACTGATTTTCGCGCGGCAGGTGCAAATTAGTGACAACGTTAAGCGCTACAAAGGTGGCAGCGCCCAACAAATATGGGCTTACTCAGACACCAATGCGCGCGATGGCACCGAAGCGCAGCACTTGACCAAGGGCGTTGAAACCACCAATCGTCAGCCGATGTGCGCGCAAGGTCGTATCTATTTTTTGTCTGACCGTGATGGCACGATGAATGTGTGGTCTATGACTGCCGCTGGCGGCGATGTGCGTCAACACACCAAGCTAAAAGACTTCGACATTCGTGCGGCATCCGCCAGCGCCAACCATATCGCACTACAACTCGCTGGTGAAATTTGGTTGCTGACTTTAGCTGACAATAGTTTAAAAAAAGTGCCCATCAGCCTGCAAAGTGACTTTATGCAATTACGCCCACGCTGGCTTAAAAACCCGTTGGACTATATAACAGACGTAGCACTTTCACCAAATGGCGAGAATGTGGCTTTAAACGCGCGAGGACAGCTATTTTCAACGCCAGTTGATGCTGGTCGCCGCGTGGAAATTACCCGTGATTCCGCTACGCGCTTACGCAATGTGGCCTATGCGCCCGATGGTAAAACTATTTTTGCTTTTGCGGATATTACGGGCGAATTTGAGCTTTGGCAGTTTCCTGCAAATGGCGCAGATAAAACCGCAGCACGGCAGTTAACATTCGGTGCGAACGTATTGCGCACTAGCTTTACCGTTTCGCCAGATGGTAAAACTATTGTTCATACCGATAAACAGCGGCGACTTTATGCGACCGATATTTCCACCAAGCCACCCGCAACACGAGAGCTATTGCGTGAGAGCGTTGCTGAAGTAGAACAGATCACCTTCTCACCCGACAGTAAATGGATCGCGTTTAATGCAGCTACCGCAAATTTTTTCTCGCAAATTAATTTGCTGAATTTAGAGACCCGCCAGCGCATCAAAGTGACGTCGGATCGCTACGCATCACAGTCATCCGCGTTTAGTCCCGATGGGCAGTTTCTATATTTTTTGTCTGATCGCAATTTGCAATCACTGGTAGGCAGCCCATGGGGACAGCGCAATCCCATGCCTTATTTTGATAAGCAATCGCGCATTTATGCCGTTGCCTTAAACAAAACCGCGCGCTGGCCCTTTGCACAGAAAAACGAGCTGCAAACTAAACCCCCTGAAGCCGCTAAACCAGCGGACACGGGCGATAAAAAACCTGAATCAAAATCTGACGCTAAACCGGAAGTTAAGATCACACAAATAGATGAAGATGGTCTAATTACAAGGCTATACGAGGTTCCTGTAGCTGCAGGCAACTACTCGGATTTAAACGTAGATGCAAAACGCCTCTATGTTTTAACGGGCGATACATCACTTGAGCGTAAACGCCACTTACGCACCATCACCATCGAAGCCGTTGGTGCCATACCGCCCGTGGTCGAAGCATTTTTAGATGATGTACGTAGCTATGAAATTTCCGGCAACGGCAAAAAAATATTGCTGCGCAGAACAAATGAGCGGGCTAACGATTTTTGGGTGGTAGATGCCGCACCAAAAGCGCCTGCCGATGTAGCAAAGTTTGCTGTGAACCTGAAAGACTGGTCATTCACATTAAACCCGCAAGCCGAGTGGCAGCAAACGTTTACCGACGCTTGGCGTATGCATCGCGATTATTTTTGGGATGCCAATATGCATGGCGCTGATTGGCAGGCAGTACGTAAAAAATATGCACCCTTCCTCGCCAAGTTAACTGATCGAGCTGAACTCGGTGACGTACTCGCACAAATGGCATCTGAGGCCGCCGCCCTCCACAGCCAAGTGGGCAATCCGGATATTCGCAAGAGCAGCGACGAAATTGATACCGCAGCCTTAGCCGCAACCCTAACGCCAGTGACTGGCGGTGTGCGCATCGATGCGTTTTTTAACGGCGATCCTGAGCTATTAGAGGAACGCTCGCCCTTAGCCAAACCAGACAGCGGCTTAAAACTCGGTGACCTCATCACCGCAGTGAATGGCGTTAATTTAGATGCCAATAATCGTATTGAAGCGCTATTACGTAACCAAGCTGGCAAACAAGTTTCACTGCAAGTGCGCCGCACGAATGCCACCCAAGTAGTGTCCGAGTTCGCCACCATCGTCGTGCCGGTAACAACGCAGCGCGACTTCCAATTACGTTACTTAAGCTGGGAGCGTGAGCGCGACGCAAAGGTGCAAGCCGCTATCAATCCTGCGTTCAAAAATCGACTCGCGTACGTGCATTTACAAGCAATGGGGGGCAACGACATCGCCCGCTGGTCACGTGAATTTCATCCCGCGTTTCAAAAAGAAGGGCTCATACTTGACCTACGCTATAACGGCGGCGGCTCTATCGATAGCTGGATTATCAGCCAACTCCAACGCCGCGCATGGCTCTATTGGCAATCACGCGATTCAGAAAGTATCCGCAGCAATCAGCAGCTCGCCTTCACCGGCCATGTTGTTGCCCTAATCGACGGCAATACTTATTCCGACGGTGAAACCATGGCCGAGGCACTAAAACGCTTAGGTATCGCTACCCTCATCGGCAAACGCACAGCCGGTGCGGGTATTTGGCTATCCGATAGAAATCGTTTAGTAGATAACGGCATCGTCCGCGCCGCTGAATCGGGTACCTTTGTATCCACGGCGACTGAAAATAAATGGGTAGTAGAGGGCGTTGGCGTAACCCCAGACATAGAAGTAGACAACCCGCCCCACGCCACTTTCAAAGGCGAAGACGCGCAATTAGCAGCGGCGATTAGTTACTTGGAAAACAAAATAGCGAAGCAACCACTATGGCAGCCAGTGGTTCCGGTAAAACCGGAGCGAGCGAAGTAGCGTTTATCTTCAACTTTACTGCTAAACGATTAAATTACCGTTATTTTGCGTGTGCAGCTGCGTCTTCGCTTTTGGCGGCGGCACACGCGCAACTACCATTGCCATTACCTTCGACGCCCCTGCCTGCTTCAGTATCTTCGCGGCTTCGCTGAGCGTGGCACCCGTCGTCATTACGTCGTCGAGCAGGGCAATTTTCAGATTTGGCTGCACGGCTATTGCCGATGTTGCCGCTGCACTTAAAGTAAACGCGCCGCGAATGTTCCGCCGCCGGGCATCGAGCGCTAGCCCTGCTTGCGCTGGCGTATCACGCAGCTTTTCAAGCCACTGTGTTTTTACCTGCACAGTTTTTAGAAAACCAGTCGTTGCGCTTAATTTCATATTTAGTATTTTTGCGACAGCCTCCGCCAGCAATACCGACTGATTAAACCCGCGCGTGGCAAGCCGCTGCCGACTGAGCGGCACCGGAATAATGATATCTGGTGGACTTGCCGTGGTTAAAATACGATCAGCTAGCGCATTAGCAAATAATTCCAATAGGGCAAAATTAGCATTGAATTTAAAATCCTGCACCAAGCGGTCAAGTGGAAATTGGTAGCGAAACGCCGCAGTTGTTGCAGCGAATTTTGGTGGGTGGGCGATACATACCCCGCAAAGATTTCCACCGGTATCTTCAATTGCACATTGGGGGCAACCGCTGGCGTTTAGATACGGCAGGTTGTGCGTACAAAAGCAGCAAAACGACGGATTGAATACTAAATTTGCCTTGGACACTCCAGCACTTGACGCTGCCTCTACCGCGTCTAATGGCATCTGCAGCACTTTACCTCCGCAGAGCACACACGGGATGGCACCGAAACCTTTAATTAAGCCAACAAAAACTTGGGACGCTTTGAACATAGAAAATTGAAGATTAGTGTTCCGCGTGATTGTCTGTCACCGGTTCAACGACGGTAGTTACCGCGTGGCGTTACTGCGCCGTCGTAGACATAAAAGCTTTGTTGAACTGACTTAGCGCGAGCATAAATTTCGTTTCCCTCTAAATTTGCCTCTAGCGTACAGATTCCCTCCGACAATAAAGAGACTGTTTGGTTTCTCACGGTGCAAACTGCGGGGGTAGTCGTCGAAAACACTACCTGCGCATTTAACAAGGATCCCGCATCGGTTAGTATAAAACCAGACTCGCACAACATTCGATCTGCGGGACGGGGGAAATTTATCGACCGTTCCTGCATCACTTTGTTGGCTATTAATCTCACCACGCCCGTTTCATTTCGAGTTGAAACTCTCCTTCCCAGAACAATGGTGTCATCGTCCCCCCAACAGCTTGCTGTACCACCATAGGTAATTGCGCACATATGCGACATCGCCAAAACTGTGCCTCCGCCAAGGTCGACACGCTGCGGCGTCCCTTGCTGAAAAAAGACCTCCTTATTGCCTAACCATATGCCGTTACCCCAGCAAAATACGTCTCCGTTAACTAGCGCACACGTATGCGACTCGCCACCGACCACGGCTGTTGCACCACTGCTCGCTGGTATGGGCTGAACAACAGAAAATGGCACGTTAGTGGATTTACCAAGCTGCTCAAAATAGTTCCACCCCCAGCACTGCACGCCGCCGTTGACGACCACACAGGTATGCTCTTCACCAGCGGAAAGCGCCTTTACACCAAAAGAGATATTTTTTACTCTCACCGGAATGATACGATCTTCCATTGTGCCATCGCCAAGCTGGCCATAAGAATTATCACCAGTACACCAAACCTCGCCATTTAATAAAACGCAAAGGTGCGAAGCACCAACAGACACTTGTGTCGCACCGCTCCCCGCGGGATAAATAGTGCTAACTGTTTCATTATCGGGGCTACTTAACCCCAATGGTTGGCTATCTCCGCTATTCCAGCATCGCACGCCACCATCAATGACCGCGCACGCGAGATACAGACCGACGGAAAGCCATGAGACATTACTTCCAGCGGCAATTTTTTGCTCAGGATTACGGCGCTCTAGTATCTTTCGCTCGGCGCTCTCCGCAAAACCCCAACACTTCACGCCTCCCGCAACAATCGCGCAGCTATTGCTACCCCCAACCGCCACGCTCGACGCACCGCTCCGTGCTGCAATTGCCCAAACAGCACTCGCACTATTCACATCAGAACCGTCCCCAAGCTGACCCCAAAAATTTCTTCCCCAGCATAATACCCCGCCGTCCTTCAAAGCACACGAATGGCTGCTCGCGCCCGCCGCAGAACGACTACTTGATACTGCTGTGACGCCACTTTCTGCCTTTGCAACGGCTGTGGGCACTACACGCAAGTTAGGCAGCGTCCCATTGCCCATTTGACCGCCACCCGCAGCACCCCAACACACTAAATCATTGGCAGAGTGAACACAGGTATTCACGTCCCCCGCTCCCACCAATTTCAAATTATCCTTGGCTTGCAGGACTCTCAATGGCTTGTCGCTTGAAACCGTGTTTCCTTGCGCTAGTTGCCCATCTTGATTATCGCCCCAGCAAAATAGACCATTTGTGCCTAGTGCACAGGTATGCGCATTTCCTGCAGTAATGGTCTGCACCCCGCTACCAGCAGCTATCGTTTGGGCCGGTACAATCAAAAATGTGCCGTGCCTTCCCCAACATTTCACGCCGCCCGCAATCACTGCGCAGGTGTGGGAATAGCCGTTTGCGACAGCCGTCGCGCCACTGCCAGCAGGCAAAGTTTGCACTGGTAATTTACTTGCAACTAAGGTGCCATCGCCAAGTTGACCTGACTCATTCTCACCCCAGCATCGAAGCCCGCCTTGCAATATGAAACACACATGGCTAGTCGCATCCTTTGAAATTGCAGTCACTCCACTATTGCTGGCAATTATTTGAAGCGGAACAAGGCTGCCCTTGGTTCCGCCATCGCCGAGCCAACCGTAGCCCCAGCACCATAAACCACCACTAACTACTGCGCAGGTTCGCGCAATTCCGGCAGAAATATCAGTGACACCGCTGTCTGCAGGAAAGATATCTACAGGCGCATTTCGACTCATGTCTGTCCCGTCCCCCAATGCCCCCGCTGGGTTACGCCCCCAGCATTTCAGACCGCCTCGGACAACCGCGCAAGTATAGTTTTCACCCAATGCTACGGCTGTTGCTCCCGAATCTGGGGCAATAATTTGCGCAGCAGTCACGACGGCAAAACTACTCGCTCCCGTTCCCACTTGCCCGGAACCATTACTACCCCAACATTGTACTCCGCCCTTTATTATGGCGCAGGCATGTCCACCTCCTAGACCCAACGCCGTAATATCGGCTGTCGAAGTACGTAAGTTTACGCTCTCTAATACGGAACCGATTCCCGGAAGAACGCCCTTTATCGCATCTTTAACCAACCTCTTGCCCCCTTCAACTTGGATGTTAGGGGTGTCAAACTGCGCAATCGACATACCGCCGAATAACGTAGTGAAAACGACTAGAAAAACCAAGGTCGCTATTTTCGAAACGGTAATACCGAATCGAATTGGGTCGTTGAATTGATATATATTCAATAGGTTTTTCTTCACGAGAACTCCGGCTGCGAATGGCTGAATACTTTCACACAGATGATAATTCTAGCGCTTAAAACATTTTCGGGCCGACTTCAATTTCGTGTAGGTACATAAATGCGCACAATATGCAAAATCAACGTTGCTTAAATATAGATTTAGAACGCCTAAATTTTAAGCAGCCATACAAAATAAAACCCTGCGAAATCGGATAGCCAAGGTACAATTATGGCATGTTAATTTCTTTTCGATCACCTTAAACATCCGTCATTATGATCCCAACTGCCACGCTTGAAGCGTCGTTACACACCAAGCCGCAAGCCATTTCCACACCCCAAAAATGGTTGCAAAACGAAGCCGCTCAAACGTGGTCGCTCGATGCGGTGCAGGCTTTATTTAATTTGCCGTTTAACGATTTAATTTTTCAGGCGCAGCAGGTGCATCGCGCACATTTTGCGCCTAATGTGGTGCAGTTATCAACGCTTATTTCGATTAAAACCGGTGGCTGCAGTGAAGATTGTGGCTATTGCCCGCAGGCGGCGCGGTATCACACGGGGGTAGAAAATCAAGAGTTAATGAGTGTGGCTGATGTGGTGGCGGCAGCTAAGCAGGCAAAAGCGAATGGTGCGAGCCGTTTTTGCATGGGTGCGGCATGGCGCGGACCCAAGCAGCGCGATCTTGATCCGGTGCTAGATATGGTGCGCGAAGTCAAGGCGCTAGGCATGGAAGCCTGTTGCACCTTAGGCATGCTTAAAGATGGTCAAGCTGAGCAATTAGCCGAAGCGGGGCTGGATTACTACAATCACAATTTAGATACTGCACCAGAAATGTATGGTGACATTATTACCACGCGTGAATATCAAGACCGCTTGGATACCCTGAGCCGCGTACGCGATGCGGGGATGCATGTGTGCTGCGGCGGTATTGTGGGCATGGGCGAGTCGCGGCTGGAGCGCGCGGGACTGATCGCGCAACTGGCAAATTTAAATCCTGCGCCGGAATCGGTGCCGATTAATTACTTAGTACAAATAGAAGGCACGCCGCTACATGACAAATTGCAAGGCGAGAAGGTACTGGATTGGTCAGAGTTCGTGCGTACTATTGCTGTAGCCCGTATCACCATGCCAACGAGCATGGTGCGCTTATCTGCAGGGCGACGCGAGATGAATGAGGCAACGCAAGCGCTGTGTTTTTTTAGCGGCGCGAATTCGATTTTTTATGGCGATAAATTATTGACCACCGGCAATCCTGAAGTAGAAGGTGATCGCGCTTTGTTTACCAAACTTGGCTTAACCACCGCGTAATAACGGCATAACCGCGCGTGCAAACCGACGATTACGCGCCCTACTTAGGCGAACTAGCGCAGGCAGATGCCTTGCGCACCCGCAAAGTGGTGCAATCGCCACAGGGCGCGCGCATGCAGGTAAATGGCCGCACCACAATCGCGTTTTGCAATAATGATTATTTAGGGCTAGCAGCCCATCCACGTTTAATCGCAGCGGCTACTGCAGCGATGGCGGAATTTGGTTTTGGCGGTGGTGCCTCGCATTTTGTGAGTGGTCACAGCACCCCACATCATGCCCTAGAAGCCCAATTGGCGCGCTTTATGGGGATGGAGAGCGCCCTGTTTTTCTCTAGTGGCTATTTAGCCAATATTGGTATTTTGTCGGCATTGGCGGATCGACACACCACTATTTTTGCCGATAAATTAAACCATGCGTGTTTGATTGATGGGGCAGTTTTGTCGCGAGCAAAGACTATTCGATACGCGCATTGCGATATGAAGGCGTTACGGACAGCGCTGCAAAATTCTAATGCCGATAGTCCTCGCATTATCGCGACAGACGCGGTGTTCAGCATGGATGGTGATATAGCACCGCTAAATCTTATCCTTGAACTTGCCGAAGAATTCGATGCCTTGGTGGTAGTAGACGATGCGCACGGTTTTGGGGTGCTCGGCAAAACTGGGCGCGGCACCTTGCAGCATTTCACCTTGCCGGACGCCTTAGTTAAAAAGCGCGTGGTCTATATGGCAACACTGGGCAAAGCAGCGGGCGGTTATGGTGCTTTTGTAGCAGGGGATGTCAATGTGGTGGATTGGATTTTACAAAGCGCCCGCAGCTATATTTTTACCACGGCCACCCCTCCTGCTATTGCCGCAGCACTGTCGCAAAGTTTGCATTTAATGGATGAAGAACCGCAACGACGCGCGCATTTGCAGATGTTAATTGGTTTGTTTCAGCAATCCTTAACGTTTAAAAATTTCAAACTGTTACCCTCTGAGACCGCCATTCAACCCATCATTATCGGCACCAATCATGACGCTATGGCAGTTGCAGATGCCCTAATGGCGCGGGGATTCTGGGTGCCTGCCATTCGCCCCCCTACCGTTCCTAATGGCACGGCGCGGCTTCGGGTATCACTCAATGCGGCGCATAGCGTAGACGATGTAATGGATTTAATTATGGCGCTAGTAGATATTGATGCCGAATTTTAGGGCTAGCATGGCGAATTTAGTTAATTTATATAGCAAAATATTTCCTCAATGCCGAGTTGGAATATCCGCAAACGAAAAGCCGCAAACCGTAGTGATGCTACATGGTTGGGGATTAAACCATGCCGTTTGGACAGCAACGGCGCAGGCCTTGAGTGCGTCAGCAGAAGTACACTGCATTGACTTACCGGGGCACGGCAAATCCCCTTTATCCCCTATAACGGATGGCTGGAACAATACAGAAATGGGGCTCTTGCAATCTACTCTCGAAGCCATTTCTGCTTATATTTCCGGCATTAACGCACCTGTCACTTTGGTGGGTTGGTCATTGGGTGGGCATATTGCGATGCATATTGCATTACGATATCCGGCGTGCATTGCCAAACTTATTTTAGTTTGTGCCACTCCTTGTTTCACCCAACGCGATGATTGGCCCCATGCTATGGCAGATAAATCATTGCAGGATTTTTCACTACGCCTACATACTGATCAAGCTGCGACTATTCGCAGTTTTTTATGCTTGCAGATGCTTAACTTACCAAATGCAAAAACGGTGGCCAAAGCACTATCGGCACAACTTGCCGTAAATGGTCATGCGTCTGCAGAGGCACTTAGTGCATGGCTTGCCGTACTGGAGCAAACGGATATTCGTGATGCGCTTGAAAAGCTAGGCTCAACACCGATATTAATTGCGCAAGGCGGGCGGGATATGCTGGTTCCTATAGCCGCTGGCGATTGGTTAGCGCAAACTTTACCGCATGCGCAATATTTGCGCATAGCGGCAGCGGCGCACGCCCCTTTTATTTCCCATGGAGAACTTTTTTTGAGTGCGGTGAAAAAATTTATAAGGTGCGAGGCCGCTGCACTGAGTGCCGAGACCATTAACCAACCAGTTTTTGCTAAAACAGTATGACCGAACCAAGCTTTTCATTACCCAAAAAAGCCGACGTACGCCGATCATTTTCGCGTGCGGCAGCAAGCTATGATGACGCTGCTTTTTTGCAACGCGAGGTTTGTGATCGCCTATTTGAACGCCTGCAGTACATAAAACTTAACCCCGTAAATGCCCTAGATATGGGCGCTGGCACGGGGTATAGCACCGAAAAGTTGCGTTCTAGTTATCCGCAAGCGCACACCATCGCACTAGATTGCGCGCAAGGCATGCTGACATTTGCACAGCAAAAGCTATGCCCACCGGCACCACCCCAATCTTTTGCGCAACGATTACTCAGTGCCGTAAAACTTACTGCACCCGCCACTGCGACAATTGCAACCACCAGCTTTATTTGTGCTGATGCCGAAAATTTACCGCTTGCTGCTGAATCTGTTGATTTGATTGTTTCAAGTTTAACGATTCAATGGTGCGATCCATTAGCGGTGGCACGGGAAGCGTTTCGCGTACTCAAGCCCAACGGCTGCTTTATGTTCACCACCTTCGGCCCCGATACGCTCAAGGAGCTGCGACAGGCCTTCAAAACAGTGGACGATAAACCACATGTTAATCAGTTTTTAGATATGCATGACGTGGGCGATCAACTTCTAAACGCGGGTTTTTCCGATCCGGTCATGGATCAAGAAATGATTACCCTCACCTACACCACACTCAAACCCTTACTAAAAGAGTTGAAAGCCATTGGTGCGCACAATATGATGCCAGGGCGCGCGCAAGGGCTGCTAAGCAAAACCGCTTGGGCCAAGCTACAAGCGGCCTACGAGGTATTTAGACGCGATGACCTAGGAGCGAGGCTGCCCGCAAGCTATGAGGTCGTTTACGGGCAGGCGTGGAAGCCCGAAATAGCCAAGCAAAAAACCGTAAATGGTGTACAAGCAATTTCTTTACCCGATTTTAAGCGGATGCTTAAATCAGACGCAGCAAACGGGCAAGGTTGAAGCGATGGCAAAAACCTTCTTCATCACCGGCACCGATACCGACGTAGGCAAAACATTTTGCACTGTGGCGCTGTTACAGGCATTTGCGCAACAACAACTTCGCGTAGTAGGTATGAAGCCCGTGGCGGCGGGCGCGGCATTGGGAAAGCGCAATGATGATGTAATCGCGTTACAGGCAGCCAGCAGCGTGGCCGTTGATATTGATGATATTAACCCCTATAGCTTCAGCCGCGCTATCGCACCTCACATTGCAGCAGCAGAGCAGAACTGCACAATTTCTGTTGTGCGCGTGCAACAAAGTTTGCAGCGCTTAGATGCCTGTTGCGATGTAGTGTTGATTGAGGGCGCTGGCGGGTTTTTAGTACCACTTGACGCTGTAACCACAATGGCTGACCTAGCCGCGACTATAGGCGCACCGATTATCTTAGTAGTCGGCGTGCGCTTGGGTTGCTTGAATCACGCGCTGCTCACGGCAGAAGCGATTCGGGCGCGGGGATTACATCTAGCGGGCTGGATCGCAAATTGTATTGATCCCACAATGCCCGCACAGTTTGAAAACATCAAAGCCCTTGAAGATCGCTTAAATTCGCCACTTTTAGGCATAATGCCGTACCTACACAGCAACACCAAACCTGATGTGCTACACCCGCCATCTGCTGCAAACTACTTAAACATTGCAACCTTACTGAATAAATAATCCGCAATATGAAAACCCAACACATCACGATTTTATCTATCGCCGCGTGCGCCATTATTGTGCCGCTAATGATTTTTGTAGTGCTATCTTCGCCTAAAAATACCCTTAAAAATAGCATTGGCAAAACGCCAAGCGAGGCGAATGCAATCAAAGGGGATAATGCGATTGCAGCACTTAATTTATCTACACTACCTACCATCACCAATGCGCGTGTACGCACCACCGTACCCGGCGCTCGCGTATCTGCAGCCTATATGGATATTGCCGCAACGCAGGCGCTTACCTTAATGAGCGCCGAAGCGAAAATCGCCGGACTTACCGAGATTCATAGCATGGCGATGCGCGATGGCGTGATGGAAATGCGCGCGTTGGAGCAGCTTGCTATTCCCGCAAACGTGCCGGTAAAACTAGAACGTGGCGGCTTGCACATGATGTTGTTACAACTCAATGCGCAGATTAACGCGGGTGATAAAGTGCCGCTTGTATTGACGTTTAAAGGTGCTGATGGCAAATTATTTAAGGTTGATGTTGAAGCGGTGGCGGAGACCTTTACCGCAGCTTCATCCGCCGCACCGGAACATAAACATTAAGCTTCGCTTTAGTTCGCACTCCAAGATGCGTTTTCCCCTAAACCGCGTTTTCCTACAAACCGCGTTTTTCCATATAGGCCAATAATGTTTTATTGGCTTTTTTACGGATGACACCCTTAAATGGCCCAAACCAGCCGAGTAATTTACCCGGTGCACCCAGCGCCTGTCCGGCCCAGCCCCACAGATCAAAACGGTCTACGTGGCGAATAATTTTGCCATCCTTAAACGAAAACACGGCTTCAATTTTATTGTGAACCATGCGGCCGCTACCGCTATATAAATACTTCGCTTCCCATTTTGCACGACCACCTGCATCATCGGCGCTGGCGCTTACTAAAGTCAACTCAAATTCTTTGGCACGCTCACATAACATGGCCCACATGGCGTTGGCCTGCACGCCTTTTAGCATCGGGAAAGCAGGATCAGAAAAGGCGACATCATCGTGATACTGCGCCTTCATCCCTGCAGCATCAAGCTTCGCAAAAGCCGCATAAAAATCACGGATTACTTTTTCATTAGCATGCATAAACACCCTTTCTAAAACAACAATGGCCGAATCATCGGCCATTGTTGTTACAAATTAACCCTACTATGCGTGCAGTGCGGCTAGTACGCTTGGCGCGTAATCGTCTTCTCGCCTTTACCATTCGGCGTGGTAAAACTAAATTTCGCGTTTGCGGAATCAGTAAACTTAAATTCGCCGTCACCAAATGGGATACGCGTCACGTCATTTGGATTAAACGTGGTTGATGTCGGTGCTGCACCGCCAACAGTTTTATAAAGCTTACCTTTGAACGTAACGGCGTCAATCCATTCGCCACCCGGCATCACAATCCATGCTGATTTTTGCTCTGTGCCCACTGTTTCGTAGGTATACCAGACCACAAACATATTGCGTGATGGGCTTTGAATAACACTCATGCCCCAGCCTGATTGGTCAGGGTTCCACCACATATCGGAATAATTAACGGTGTTGCTCGCGGCTGTAGGCAATGCCGCGCCACCAGGAAGGCTAACGGTGCCCAATAGGTTACCAATGGCAAAACCAATAGTCATTGGGCCGGTTTCGTTAAATCGACTTTTTACAATTGGCGCCTGACCTAATACATAGGTAGTAGGCAAATAAATCGGACCACACACTACCGGATCAGCCGTGGCGGGCGATGGGTAGAGCTGCAAATCTTCGTACAGCGTACCAAATTGAATCAATTGAAAATTAGATGGGCAAACTTGCGGTACATTGCCTTGAAAAGGAATGATATGCATCATGAGCAAGTTTAAATTCGGCTTGCTGGTGCAGGACTCACGCCAGAAATAAGCGTCAAATCCGCCGGTGGCTGTGCCGTTGGATGGCAACACCCGAAACGAATAAAACGGCAGACGTGGCTGATTCGGCAGTGGTGATGAGATACAGCTGGCGTAATCAACTACCACCGCTGTAGCGGGTGCCGCTGCAAAAAACGTGCAAGCCGCCAATGCGGTCGCCGCGATCAAGGACAGATTTTTGAGCATCATAGAATAAGTTTTTTGCGCTTTTTGCATTAACATTGCAAGCTCCCCGACTAAAATAACATGATAAAACGTTGGCAAAATAGTGATTTAAAATAAGAAACTACAACACTATCCTCACTTTTTACTATAACTTGAAGGAAATGTCTAATAAATTGCGTTGGGTAGGCCGTTTTCACCACAAATTAGTGGCTTTAATAGTAGCTTAGTAGTGACTTAGGGTCGCTACGACGTACTTAGGGCTGTGTTGACCGCACCACAATCGCGGTATCAAAATGTGCGAAATGCGACTAGTCAACGTATTCAGTAACACGGTAATATTGCGTCAATCGCATTTTAATGTGCATATTGCAAAGCCTTCTGCCTCCTTCTCCCCCATAGCAACCTCATGGCAAACTGAAAAAACATGGAAAACATCGGCAAATACAAAGTTATTCGCGAACTTGGCAAAGGTGCCACCGGCGGTGTTTATCTCGCAGAAGATCCGTTTAATAATCGGCAAGTTGCCATCAAGGTCATGTTTCCCGAAGTGCTAAAAGACGCGGAAGACGGTGCCGAATACCGTAATATGTTTTTGACCGAAGCCTCCCTTGCTGGGCGCATTATTCATCCGCACATCGTTTCGATTTTCGATGCGGTGGTGGAAGAGGAAATGAGCTATATCGTAATGGAGTTTGTTGAAGGCGGCACCCTAGAAAAATTTTGCCTTGCTGAAAACTTACTACCCGAACCTACTATTGCCGAAATTGCATTTAAATGCGTGCGGGCGCTGGCTTTTGCGAATATGGATGGCTTGATTCACCGCGACATAAAGCCGGGCAATATATTGTACAAAGGTGGTTCCGATATTAAAGTAGCTGACTTTGGCGCGGCGCTAAATGTCGTCAGCGACAAAACCCAAACTACCTCGGTCGGTTCGCCGCTGTATATGGCGCCGGAGCTGATTACCGGTGCCCGTGCGAACGCGCAAACGGATATTTATGCCCTTGGTGTAGTGATGTATTACCTGCTGGCTGGTCGCCCCCCATTTGAGGCCTCAAATCACGCCAGCATGGCCTACCAAATCGTCAATGTGGAGCCGGAACCGCCCTCACGATATCGGGAAGGTATCTCCGCCTCGATGGAGGATGTGGTTAAGCAGGCTATGGCCAAAGACCCTGCTCAGCGCTTTCAGACATGGGAAGAGTTTGGCAAAGAACTCACCACCTTGTGGGCAGAAGCCCTACCAGCACAAGCGGCAGCGGCCGCTACGCACACATCTCCAGAAGGAGCTGAAGCCGATGACTCAGTATCTGATACAGAGCGGTTTAGCTTTTTAAAGACCTTATCGTTTTACACCGGCTTTCCTGAAAACGAATTATGGGAAGTGTTGCGCATCAGTAAATGGCGCAACTTTCCGGCTGGCCAAGTGCTAATCAAAGAAGGTGATGTGGGCGATTCGTTCTTCGTACTAGCAAGCGGCACGGTGAAAGTAACACGCGGCAAACGCCTATTGAATGTACTAAGCGCCGGCGACTGCATTGGTGAAATGTCCTACCTCGCTAAACGTGACGGCCCAAGAAGTGCAACAATTTCTACCGCCACAACCTGCATCGTGATGAAAATTCGCGCAGCGGATTTAAATTCAGCATCACCGAGCTGCAAGCAACTATTTGACCGTAAGTTTTTAGAGACTTTGGTTGAACGCTTAGAAACAGCGAATCAGCAGTTAGCGGTTACGTAGACCGACTGCCAACCACAATAAACGCCTAAATACACCCGCGTTTAGGCCGTTTCAGTCTGCCGCACGCGTGGCTATTTAACAAAATAAGCCAACGCAAAAACACCCACCATCATTAGCCCCACGGCAACCTTCGTCACCGCCCCCACGACCAAGCCGAGCCACGTGGCGATGCCTACTTTTGCTGCACCAAGCGCCTGATCCTTCTGGCTTAATACTGGTGCTGCTTGAGCATCCACATGCTGATTCAGCGCACGTGAACGGGAAATATATTCGCCAATAAATGCGCCGACAAACGGGAAAATAAAAACCCCAATTAAACCGGCGAACAGCCCAAAAATCGTGCCTAAGGCCGCGCCTAACAGCGCTAATTTCGAGGCACCCGCCTTCTTGGCACCAAAATAACCCGCCGCTAAATCCACTCCCATTGCAAACAGCGCCATTGCCGCCAAAATAAGCAAAGTAGGCCAACCGATGCGTTGAAAATTATCTATATACGCCGCTAAGAAAATACCGCCATAAATTAAGGGTATTCCCGGCAAGGCGGGCAAAATTGTGCCCGCGAAACCAACAATGATTAACACCGCCACAAGTACCCAAAGCAATATCGGTAATACGGTAGTAGTTTCAGTCATTTTTCACCTTAAATATAAAATAGCGTGGATCAAACCCCCATTACTTCGCCCATGCGAATCGCGCCTGCAGGCTGCCAATCAGGGTTAAATGAAATAGTATTTTTCGGCCACAGCATCACGACGGTCGAGCCCAATAAAAACCGCCCCATCTCGTCGCCTTGCTTAAACATAATAGGCTTATCGGCGTAATCCCATTCACGCACTTTGCCCGTGCGTGGTGGATTAACCACACCTGCCCAAGTTGTTGCCATACTGCCAACGATAGTTGCGCCCACTAATACTTGGACAAATTGTTTGCCTTTTAGTTTACCAACTGTCGCTTCAAATACGCACACTACCCGCTCATTTCGTGCAAAAAGCCCAGGCACACCCCGCGCAGTGGTCGGGTTTACTGAAAACAAGGCACCAGGCACGTAAATCATTTTCAGCAGTTTGGCAGCACACGGCATATGGATACGATGATAGTCCTTCGGGCTTAAATACAAGGTGGCAAAGCTGCCATTTTCAAACTGTTGCGCCAATACAGCATCTCCGCCGACTAAAGCGGTAGTCGAATAACTATGGCCTTTGGCTTGAAACACCTGATCACCAGTAATTGCGCCAAACTGGCTGATGGCACCGTCAACAGGACAAATATGAGCGGCTTTTGCAAGCGGACGTGCATCCGCACGCAAGGGGCGCGTGAAGAAATCATTAAAAGTCGCGTATTTATAAATATCCGGCTCTGCCGCTTCCTGCATGTTCACGCCATAGCGCTTTACGAACCAAGCGATCAGCGAACTTGTGCCTGCGCCCCCCGAATAACCAGCCACCAACCCCGCAAAGTTGGTAAGTGCTTGTTTTGGTAACAGATATTGGGGCAAAACTTTAATAAAAGTGAGCACAGTAAGCTTTCAACCATTGCATGGAAAGCACAATTATACCCGCTCGATTTTTGCCAAAACTCAAGGCCTGAACAAAAAGCGCTGATTTTCAGATGTTACGTTCAGGCCTAATGCAGCTGTAATTGTAACGCCACAAATAGGTACAAATTGTTGCATAAATACTACACTCTGCAAAAGTTCTAACCAAAGCAGCAGTGCAAAGACTAAAATCCTTAGGTTAGGGTTTTCATATAGCTAAAACCATCGTGTTTTTACGTTTTTGCGGACTACACCCTGAATGCTTTTGCAACATTGCAGCACAATTAGACACGTTTGCAGTTTAAAAACGACCGATTTACATCATCAAAATACGAGGCCTAAATGACTCACTTAAAATTGAAAGTATTGCCACAAGCACTGCTTTCCACCCTTGGCATGGGCGTTGCCGCCACATTGGCATTTGCCCCAATGGCAATCGCGCAAACCACCGGCACCAACATCACTAAACCAGCAACACAAAAAGTCGAGAAAATCGAAGTTACTGGTTCCAACATCAAGCGTGTTGATTCTGAAACCGCTGCGCCAATCCAAGTTATCACTCGCGAAGAAATCGCCCGTTCCGGTAAAACTACCGTTACTGAATTACTCCGTTCGCTACCAACTAATGCTGGCGGTGGCTTAAACGATATTACCGGCGCAAACAGTTTCTCGTCAGGTGCATCAACCGTGTCATTGCGCGGCTTGGGTTCTGCAGCTACTTTGGTATTGCTAAACGGTCGCCGCGTTGCCCCATTCGGCCCTGCTGATCCTAACTTCGGCCAATCAGCCGCCATCAATTTGGACGCGCTACCGCTAGCTGTAGTGGATCGTGTTGAAATTTTGAAAGACGGCGCATCGGCGATTTATGGCTCTGAAGCTATTGCTGGCGTAGTAAACATTATTTTGCGTAAAGATTTTAGCGGTGCCTTAGTAGCTGGTAGTTTCTCAATTAATAAGGATAGCGAATATCAAGTAAAAACTGCCAACGCAACGCTTGGCTACGGCGATCTCGCTCAGGATCGTTACAACGTGTTCTTCAACTACGAACGCTTAGAGCGCGAGACGGTTAAAGTTAACTCGGTTGAAAACTATATTTTGCGCCCAGAATTACGCGACAATAATACCTACGCCACCTTTAGACGCTATACCTCGTCCTATGCCGGTAGCTACCTAAGTGGTCTCTACAATATAGTAACAGGTCAAGCCACAGCATTAGCATTTGCTCCAGCTGCCAATCAGCCGGCAAACTGTAACCCGCTAGCCATTAAAGTCAATGGTATTTGCCGTTGGGACAACGTTGATCGCTTCGATATCGTGCCTAAGAGCGATCGTGACAGTTTGTTCGCGCGCGGAAGCTACGACTTCAACGCTAACCTGACTGGTTATGCCGAAGCTGGTTTCAACCGCACCAACACCTACTACCGTGGCAATCCACAGGTATATGGCGATTTCGGAACATGGTATTCAAGCACTCAGCAAAAACTCGTAAACTTGCAAGAGTTCTTGCCAGTTGGACACCCTAACAACCCATTCACTGTGCCGATTATCTATCGTCACCGCTTTACCGAAGTGGGTAATGGCGATCGTCAGACAGTCGCTGAAGCTACGCGTGTGGTTGCTGGATTAAAAGGTACTACTGCTAATATCGATTGGGAAACTGGCCTGTTGTATACCAAGAACAACACTAAAGTGACTCAGTTCAATCAAATTCGCGCAAGCGTATTGAGCGATGCTGTTCGCAAAGGCACCTATAATTTCTTTGCCCCAGAAACTGGCGCAGTGAAGCCTAGCGATATTCGTATTGATACAAAAGACAACGCCGATTCATCGTTTATGATTTTTGATGTCAAAGGTTCGACTGAAATTATGCAAACCGCTAGTGGCCCTATCGGCTTAGCGGTTGGTTTTGAACATCGCAAAGAAGAACGTACAGCAACCCCTGACGCAGAAAAACTAAAGGGTGAAGTTGTTGGTTTTGGTGCTGCTTTTGCAGATGGCTCACGCAAAGTTAACTCGTTTTTTGCTGAATTGAACATCCCATTCCTGCAAACTGTAGAAATGCAGTTAGCGGCACGTACAGACGGCTACTCTGATTATGGCCGCTCAACAACGCCTAAAGTTGCGCTGAAGTGGAAAGTAGTACCTACGCTTGCTTTGCGCGGTTCGATCGCCAAGGGCTTCCGTGCACCGTCGCTAACTGAAATTTCTAAATCTAGCGTAACCGCCTTCTATAACGGTATTCAAGATACTAAGTTGTGCATTACGGGTAATGAACCGCAATGTAACATCTCTGTTGCCGCGATTTTAGAAAATGCTGAGCGCCTTGAAGCGGAAACTGCTAAAACCAGTAACATCGGCATTATTTGGGATGCTGGTAAAGATACTTCCATCACGCTTGATTACTTTGATATTCGTCGCAAAAACGAGATCAATACGCTTGATCCATACGTAATTTTGGATAATGAAGATGCTACATCAGGCATTTACAAAGGCCGCATCATTCGTGGCCCGGTTCTTCCTGGTCAAACCGTCGGTGCCTTACAAGCTATTCGCAACTTCTTCTTCAACGGTGGCGAATCGATTGTTCAAGGTCTTGACGTTGAAATCAAGAACAAGCTAAACCTTGGCGCATACGGCAAGCTCTCAACTACTGCAAGCTCTACCTATTACAAGAGTTTCCGAGCCAGCACGGGTGATGAGCCGCTGATCGAATACGGCAGCGCTGGTTTCCCACGTTTCCGTGGAACTGTCCGCACTGAGTGGGAATATCGTGATATCGTTGTTGGTGCCACTGGCATCTACAATCGTGGCTACGATACACCACGTGATCCAACACGCGGCTGCGCGTCAGTTGCACCAGGCTTCCCATGTAAAGTTGCTGGTAACTCTACTATGGATATGTCCTTCAGCTACACTGGCATAAAAGACCTGAATCTGACTTTAGTTGCACGTAATATTTTCGATAAAAAGCCACCACTAGACGCATTGGCTCGCCCATTGAACTTTACGTACCATCCGTTCCAAAGCACTTACTTCACATTTAGTGCAAGCTACAAATTCAAATAAGCAACATTATTTGACGGAAGTTAAAAAGGAGCCTTCGGGCTCCTTTTTTATTGATACTCCTTGCACCCAAACCACATCAACTCGTTGCAATCTGCACAATTCCGTTTCAATCCTACAACACTGTACTACGTACTATTTGCAAAAGCATTCCAATTGCTGCACTATAAAATATGCAGCTTTTATTTTGATATAAAGGTGTATTAAGTTCCAAGTTTGAACTTTGAGCGCATCGATACTCACATTTACTACAGGGGAATTTCTAATGTCTACGCATCATCAACACAAAAAATCACAGTTACCGGCACTACCAAGAAAGACGACAGTCGCACGTCATGTTGCAGTCGCGTTGCTCGCACTCACGTCGGCAGGCGTAATGTCACACGCCGTTGCACAAACATCAGCGCCGGCACCTGTGCAAAAAATAGAAAAAATCGAGGTTACCGGTTCAAACATTAAACGTGTTGATGCGGAAACTTCCTCCCCGATTGTTGTAATTTCTGCTGATGAAATTAAGAAATCTGGTGCAACGACAGTTCAAGAATTGCTCAAAAATCTGTCAATTTCCGCAGGTAGTTCCTTGAGTGATATCACCGGCGGTAATGGTTTTTCAGCGGGTACCGCATCGGCCGCCTTACGTGGCTTGGGTTCCGCTGCCACCCTCACCTTGCTTAATGGTCGCCGTATTAGCCCTGCGGCGTTTAATGACCCCAATGTGGGTTCCACCTCCATTACCAATTTAAATTCAATTCCCGCTGCGGCGATTGAGCGGATCGAAATTTTGAAAGACGGCGCTTCCGCCGTCTATGGCTCTGATGCGATTGCTGGCGTTATCAACATCATTTTGCGCAAAGATTTTACGGGTGTTATCGCTAGCGGCTCCATTGCGCAAAATATCGACAACGAGTTTCAAACGAAACAAGCCAACGTTATTTTCGGCTTTGGCGACTTAGCGCGAGACCGCTATAACGTCTTCGGAAGCTATGAGCGTTTTGAACGCAAAGCTGTGCTCATCAGCGCTGAAGATAACGTTGATGCCTACTTACAAAACCCCGTGCTAATTCAGCGTCAAACCGTATTTAGCTCGCTTTCATACCCCGGCAATTATTATCGCGAAGCGGTGCGTGGTAGCGGCATTTACGGTACGTTCCAAGCGGTAAAACCTGGCTGCCCTGCAGAATTGCTAATCGGTGGATTATGCCGCTATAACCAGTGGGCGGATCTTGAGCAACAAGGCAAGTCCGTACGCGACACCGGCTATTTGCGCGGCACGATGGACGTCAATGCCAATCTTTCCCTATTTGGAGATGCGAGTCTTTCGCGCACCACCAACACTTTCACCGGCGCCCCGCCGTCAAGTAATCCTCAAACCGCCACTATCTGGCGTAATGCGGCTGGTGAACCATTGCGCTTCCAGTTAGTGCTTCCTGTTGGGCATCCAGATAACCCCTATACGATTCCAATTGGTCTGCGCTATCGCTGGTCTGATTTAGGCCGTGTGCAAACAGTGAGCAAGACCGAAGACGTCCGTATTCTAGTTGGTGCCAAAGGCACAGTGCGCACTTGGGACTGGGAATCCGGCTTTTTATACAATAAAAGTACAGCGGATGTATTGGTAGGCCGTCGCTTCTTGTTCCCAGAAATTCAACAGGCCATTAACGACGGTTCTTATCGTTTTGGCGGCATAAATAGTCAAGCGGTTATTGATCGCATTAGTACCAGCACCCGTAATAAAGGCGAATCAACCGCAAAACTATTCGACCTTAAAGGCACGACGGAATTAGGCTCACTTTCTGGCGGCCCAATCGGCTTAGCAGTGGGTTTTGAAGTACGCAAAGACGAAACTAACATCACGCCCGATCAAAATATTGTTGATGCAAAAATTGTTGGTCTAGGCGCTTCGTTCGGCACTGGTTCGCGTCGGCTCACATCAGGCTATGTAGAATTAGTGGCACCGATTTTAACCAACCTTGAAGCCACTTTTGCGGGTCGCCATGATCGTTATTCAGATTTCGGTGCGACTACCAACCCAAAAGTGGGTATCAAATGGAAGCCGATTCCAGATGTAGCGTTACGCGGCAGCTATTCCACCGGTTTTAGAGCGCCTACCCTGAGCCAAATCTCACGCTCCGCAGTGCGTTCATTCCAAACCGTGCGTGACCCAATTCGTTGCCCTGTGACGCTGGCAGATGAGGATTGCGTTAGAACCGTTTCGGCACAAATTGTGTTTAACCCCGATATCAAACCAGAAAAATCCAGCAGTCGTACACTGGGCGCAATTTGGGATGCCACAAAAAATCTCAGCATCACACTTGATTATTTTGATATCCGCCGTACGGATGAAATTGATCGCCTCTCGTCCGCCTTTGTAGTTTTGGGCGCTTTTAACGGCGACCCACGGTTTGCAAAGTCAGTTGGCCGCGACCCAAACCCCTTGGCTTCCCTTCCCGGCATTCCAAACTCTGGCCCTATCCAAACTGTTGATCGCCAGTGGTTAAACTTGGGTGGCAGCCAGGTTACTGGACTTGACCTTGACATCAGCCACAAATTTAATTTTGGCGAATACGGCAAGTTCACAACGCGTGCCACCGGCACCTATAACCTCAGCAGCAAATTTGCCCGTGAAAAAGGCGATCCGCTAGTAAACTATGTCGGTGGCTATAACAGCGTATCAACCGGTATTAGCACACCGCGTGCACGCGGCAATGTGGCGACAAATTGGGATTATCGTGATTGGAATATCGGCTTACGCGCAAACTTTGTTGGCAGTTATAATCTGAGCAATAGCCAGCTATCTTGCGTCGCAAACTTGGGTGCAGCCGTCGTCGCAGCTTTTGATAAGGTATGTACCGTCAAGCGCTGGCATACTTTTGATGCCAATATCACCTACACCGGCGTGAAAGACCTCACGGTGACGTTGGTGGTACGTAATATTCAAGATAAAAAGCCACCGTTTGACTACATCGCTGATTTTACACTGGGTTATAACAATGACTATCACAATCCTTTAGGCATGTATCCATCGTTGAGTGTTAGCTATAAATTCATATAGTGCATCGCAGCTAATGTAATAAAGCAAAAAGGGGCTAAATGCCCCTTT
>JANMDR010000007.1:0-8913 GCA_031376425.1 Betaproteobacteria bacterium | reverse complement strand
TTAATATTCCGGCGCTAAATTTAACGGCAGCAGAAATTAGCGACGCACAGAAAAATGTACTCAGCCATCGCGCCCAAGCGTTGCAGGCGCTTATTGATAAGTTAGCTCAATTTGGTTTGGTTTCACCCCGTGGCTAACGAGCAAACCGTTAAACCGCAAAAAATTAACTTTGCGCCGCTCACCGCTAACCCACCATCGGCCGCTAGCGCTAGCAATTTCAATCTCAGCGCCCTACCGCCGCTGTCGCTCTATATTCATATCCCATGGTGCATAAAAAAGTGCCCTTACTGCGATTTCAACTCACATCAGCAGCGCGGTGTAATTCCCGAAGATGCCTATGTAACGGCCTTAATCGCTGATTTAGAAGCAACTCTGCCACTCATTTGGGGACGTCGCGTCCACACTATTTTTTTTGGCGGCGGCACACCCAGTTTGTTTTCAGCGCGCGCCATGGATAATATTTTATGTGCCGTAAAAGCGCGTTTATTCGTTGAAGCCGATGCCGAAATTACGATGGAAGCCAACCCCGGCACCTTCGAGCAAGAAAAATTTCACGAGTTTCGCGCATTAGGCATCAATCGTCTGTCCATCGGTATTCAAAGTTTTAATGCCACGCATTTGCAAGCCCTTGGCCGCGTACACAATGGCATCGAGGCAGCCCGCGCCATCGATATTGCCCAGCGTAGCTTCGACAATATCAACCTCGATTTAATGTTTGCCCTGCCGCAGCAAACTGCCATGCAGTGCGCCGCCGATATTGAGCAAGCCTTGCACTACGGCACCAATCATCTTTCCATGTATCACTTAACAATGGAACCCAATACCTTATTTCACCACAATCCACCGTCTCTGCCCGACGATGATTTGAGCGCGGATATGCAGCAATTAGTGATTGATAAATTAACGGCAGCAGGCTATGAGCATTATGAAACTTCCGCATTTTCAAAACCGCATAAAGCATCAAGACACAATCTAAATTACTGGCGTTTTGGTGACTATATCGGCATCGGTGCTGGCGCTCACGGCAAAATTTCTGCGCATGACCATATTCGCCGCACCGCAACCTATAAGCAGCCGCAGGCCTATATGGATTGCGCCGCTTCTAGTAAATCCGGCAATTTTGTGCAAGACACTCGAATGCTAACAGCCCGTGATTTACCGTTTGAATTTATGCTCAACGCTTTGCGTCTAAACGCTGGTTTCGCCAACACTCTATTCACCGAACGCACCGGTTTACCGCTAACCCTAATTGCCCCACACTTAGAAAAAGCCGAAGCCCGTGGTTTGCTAACGCGCGATCACGCGATGATTCGACCAACCGCAAAGGGTCGGTTATTTTTAAATGATTTGTTAGAGCTGTTTTTGCCAGAGTAGCGCCACTTAATACGCCGACGGATAGCCCTTGCCCTCAAATGGTGGCTTGCGCCCAACCAATGATTCTAGCAACGTAAGTTCGGCATCACTGTGATCAGCAAAAGGTGCCTTCTCAATTTTCATCACACCATTTACTTCTGAAACCCAGTTGGACAAATGGTAATCGGACGCCAGCATTTCCGGTGTAGATGTATTGGCGGTGGTTACGGCGGCAACACCGTAGCAGAGGCACATATAGGTCTTGTCGCCTTGGGTTTCGATGTAGGCACCGGTGCCGCGAATACCGATGGTAGCGACACGCGTTTTAATGTCCACGTTACGACGGGACGCCTTTTCAAATACGGCCAGCATTTTGCCCGTGCTGATTAGTACCGTATCAAGCACGGTATCGGCCTTGGCTGACGCTTTGAATTCAATATCGGTATTTTGCCGGAGCATAAAGGCATCACGCCCCAGTACGATTACCACCGTACTGCCCGAACCCGTTTTAATGCGATCCCCCACTTTAACTGGGGTACCAATCTTTACCTGCTCGCCATTAACAGTTACATCGCCCTTAAAGGTGTTGATGCCTGCCGTGGGTGGCGCATCGCCTTTTGCCAGCGCATCCTGAATAAGACCTTCCATTCCCGCCACACCGATGGCACCGAACAAACTTAGCTTTACTATTTTATTTAGTGAATTGCGACGGGCAAAAGATGGGGTTTGCATGGTATTCCTATTTTCGGTGGTTAGTACATTAGTGTACGGTCAAAATGAGGCAATGGATGCATTGTGCGCACTATCACTTTTTAACAAATAGTAAATCTCGCACTCTGTGGCCTTTATTAATGCCTTTTCGTTCGAAATTAGATTCAGAACGCCATGCGGGGCGATCTGCGTAATCAAGCGCTGTATTGGTGAGCATTACTTCACCGCGGAGCACTTCTAACATTTGTTCGGCGTAATTCTCCCAATCGGTTGCCAAATGCAAATAACCGTTGGGTTGCAATTTACTGGTCAATAGTTTCACAAACTCTGGTTGAATTAGGCGGCGTTTGTGATGGCGCAGCTTGGGCCAAGGATCAGGAAAATAAATATGCAAGCCATGCAAGGCCGCATCCGGAATCATCTGGTTTAGCACTTCAACTGCATCATGTTGGACAATACGAATATTATGCAAATTATCGATTTGGCAGTAGCGCAATAAGCTACCAACGCCTGGGGTATGGACTTCTACACCGATGAAATTTTTCTCTGGCAAAAGTTTAGCAATGTGCGCAGAAGTCTCCCCCATGCCAAACCCGATTTCTAAAACGGTGGGTGCGACGCGTCCGAACGCGGCGGCGAAATCAAGTGTTCGCGGTTGAAAAGCAATACCAAATTGCGGCATTAACGTTTCATGCGCGCGCGCTTGCGCTTGCGAGTAACGTCCTTGACGCAGCACGAAGCTACGGATAGGACGATGTGTGGGTTCCGTTGCAGACTCTGCCCCAGATTCTGCTTCTAGTGTTGATGTCGGGTTTAATATGGGCGCTGCTTCTGAAATTTGATTTTTTAGGTTCATAGTTCAATTATAAAAGGTTCACAGCGGCTACGGACAAGTACAATTCAAAACATGAAAAAACAATTTAGTGAAATTCGGCTATACAACGGCCGTGAAAAATCTTTACTACGCGCCCATCCTTGGGTGTTTAACAGCGCCGTTGAACATAAAAGCCCTGACATTGCCCCAGGTGCTATTGTGCGCCTCTGCGCCCACGACGGTACGTTTTTAGCCTATGTTGGCTACAGCCCGCAAAGCCAAATTATTGGTCGGGTATGGAGCTTTGTTGAGGCTGAGCCACCCACCAAGGAATTACTAAAAAACCGCATCAGCCAAGCTTTGGCGATGCGTCAAACAGTATTACCTCAAATCACCAAAAACCCCATTAGCGCCTATCGCTTGGTACATGGAGAGAGTGATTTTATGCCGGGTGTGGTCATTGATCGTTATGCCGATACCGCTGTACTGCAACTATCGGCCATGGCAGCCGAACCTTGGCGCGAAGATCTTGCTGATTTGCTCATGACGCTTCCCGGCATTACCCGTGTGTTTGAACGCTCAGACGCTGATGTGCGTACCTTAGAGGGTTTAGATGCGCGTGTCGGCCTATTGCGTGGTGGTGCGCTGCCAGAGGCGGGCATCCTGATTGATGAGGCTGGGATGCGTACCTTGGTAGATGTAGCCACAGGGCACAAAACCGGATTTTATTTAGACCAACGCGATAATCGCGCTTTAACCCGCGCACTCGCAAATGAACGCACGGTGCTCAATTGTTTTTGCTACACCGGCACCATGAGTATCGCCGCGCTACAAGGTGGCGCTAGCCATGTAACTTCAATTGATAGTGCCGCACCGGCATTGGCAAAATTACAGGAAAATTTGGCGCTCAATGATATTGACACAAGCCGCAGTACGACAATGGATGCGGATGTATTTGAAGCGTTACGAAAATTTCGCGATCGTGCGCAAAGCTTTGATTTAATTATTCTTGACCCCCCTAAATTTGCGCCGACTGCAAGCCATGCCGAAAAAGCCGCGCGTGCTTATAAAGATATCAATTTGCTGGGATTCAAATTGCTGCGCCCCAGTGGATTGCTGATGACGTACTCATGCTCAGGTGGCATTAGTGCCGATTTATTTCAAAAAATAGTGGCTGGTGCGGCGCAAGATGCCAAAGTAAATGCACAAATTTTGCAACGTTTGGGTGCAGGAATCGATCACCCAGTTGCGATAAATTTTCCTGAAGGCGACTATTTAAAAGGTTTATTGCTAAGGCGGGCAACATGAAAAAATGCGCTTTAATCGCACTTTCATTACTTCTCAGTGCATGCACTACCAACCGGCTGGAAATACCTGATAACAGGGCATCCTCAACAACTCAAAATACCCAAAAAATCTCTAGTTTTAATCCAGAATTTGCTTCTGGATGGACGCCAAAAACCCTTGCTACGGCCAAATCCCACATGGTTTCTAGCGCCAACCCACTTGCCACCGCTGCTGGCTTGGCCATTCTTGATCAGGGCGGTAGCGCCACCGATGCGGCTATTGCCATACAAATGCTGTTGACTCTGGTTGAACCACAGTCTTCCGGTATCGGTGGTGGTGCATTTATGCTGCACTACGCTGAAAACCAGAAAAAACTCACCGCCTATGATGGCCGAGAAACTGCACCTGCTGCTGCCACACCCGCGCTATTTTTAGATGCCAGTGGTAAGCCACTCGGCTTTGCCACCCGTGTCGGTGGCCGCACCGTAGGCACACCGGGGGTAATGCGCATGTTAGAGCTGGCGCACCAAGATTATGGCCGCCTGCCGTGGGCAAAACTGTTTGATACTGCCATAGCACTTGCTGACAATGGCTTTGCGTTGAGCCCCAGACTGTACGCGGCTTTGCAAGGCGATGTGGCAGGCAATTATGAACGCAGCTTAGCCACGCAAGCGCCTGCAAATGCCCTATTTTTTAATGCGGATGGAACACCGAAAGCCATTGGTACTATTATCAAAAACCCCGCGCTGGGCGACACGTTTAGGCTCCTTGCCGCAAACGGGGCTGGCGCTTTCTACGAAGGTGAAATAGCACGCGATATCGTTGCTAAGGTGCAGGCACACACCAATCCGGGTGTGCTTGCCGTCAATGATCTGCGGGATTATAAGGCCTTGCGGCGCGAGCCTTTGTGCAAACTGTACCGACAGCAGCACAATATTTGTACCGTGCCGCCGCCGAGTTCTGCTATTGGCGTGCTGATGGCTTTGGGCATATTGGAACGCTTTGATTTGAAGGCGATGGGAGCCGATAGCGTCGATGCAACGCACGCCATAGCGGAAGCCTACCGCCTGATTTACGCCGATCGCGCCGCCTATATTGCCGACACTGATTTTGTAAAAGTCCCCGTCAATGGTCTGCTCGATAAAGATTATTTAGCAAACCGTGCGGCGCTCATTTCAATGGATAAATCAATGGGTGCCGCCAAACCGGGTAAACCACCCGGTGTTGCGCTGGCGCTAAACGCGAGCGATTCGCTTGAAATGCCCGCCACCACGCATTTCTCAATTGTTGATGGCGCAGGCAATGCCGTATCGATCACCTCCAGCGTTGAAGCTGGCTTTGGCTCGAAGCAAATGGTGAGAGGTTTTTTTCTTAATAATCAGCTTACTGATTTTTCATTTGGCGCAACTGACGGGACAGGTTTAAATGTCGCCAACGGTATCGAAGCCAATAAACGCCCCCGTAGCGCCATGTCACCCACCATGGTTTTTGATACTGATGGTCGTCTAAAAATGGTCGTTGGCTCACCCGGCGGCACCCAAATTCTGCAATTTGTGACTAAAACCCTGATTGGTGCCCTTGATTGGAACCTAAATGCGCAAGATGCAGTCAATACAGGGCACTTTGGCGCACAACTTAGTCGCACTACGTATTTAGAACGCGGCACCGCCGTAGCGCAACACCGCACTGCCCTAGAAGCACGCGGCCACAATATTGTTGTAACTGATTTAAATTCTGGTATTCACACGATTATGTTGGGCAATTTTGCCAAGCCTAAGCGTACTGATGCCCTTGCGCCAGAACAAAAACAGGAACAAAATAGACAATTAACGGGTGGTGCAGACCCCCGTCGCGAAGGTGTGGCAGCAGGACGGTAGTGCGGGATTATTTTTTAGCGCATTTCTTCGAGCCTATTTATTATGAAAAAAATTCTTACCAGCACCGTAAAACAGCGCTTTTTCCTAGCGGCAATTGCCTGTAGTACCTTATATTTCGGGCACCTGCAGCCAGTACAGGCGCAACAAATTAATGCCGCTAAACCGCTCATGGGATTTGGCATGAGCGTTACCGACTACCAACAAGCACCAAGCGCGTGGAATAATGTATTCCTCAATATCGAAACACGACCAGCTACTTTTTCTAGCTATCGCGCACCTAAAATTCAACTTAGTACAGCTAAAACCAGCCTAGGTCTGCGCTTGGGTTATCGGCTGACCCCTATTTTGAGCCTGAGCAGCTACTACAGCAAAACAATAAACAGCAACGAAGCCGATGTTTTATCGCTTTTCCCGACTACAAACGCATTTATGCCAAAATTTGGGATGAACCGTTTTAGCAGCACCCATGCGGGCTTGGACTTGGCAGCACACGTAAGTATGCTAAATCGTCTCACCTTATTTGGCCATGCAGGGATAGCCAATTACAGCTATGGCAACACCAATAGCACGACCTTTGCACGGTTCGGTCTTGGCCTGCACTACGACATCAATACGCGACTAGGGCTGCGTTTAGAGATGGAACGCCTACGTCCACTTGGGCCAGTTAAGAGCGCCTTTGGCGTGGAAAACGGGCTGGATAACTACTCATTGGGTGCCGTGTTTAAGTTCTAGCTTGCCACGGTTCATCATAGATTTTCTAGCCATCTGCAAGATTGCAAGGCCGCACTAAGCAGGTAAAGAGCGTAATCCGTAGAGCTTGTCACCAATGATTAGGTACTCGACGCGCGCGAAGGCCGCGCCTTTTTCGCCTTCAAAACTGTACGCCACGGCAGCGATGCTATCACCAACTTTTGGTGTCGGCACTTTCCATGCGTCGATGCGCGTCATTGGCGACAGCTCTATGGTCCAATCACCCCGTTTTTTCGGCACCTTTGCTGTGGCGAGAATTTTCGCGCCATTGACTGAAGCCGATTGTGCAGGGATGTTGCGTTTAGCGAGGTCAGCAGGCAACACCGCATCATTGGCCAAGTTAATGACAATCTCGGCATGCGGGTTCTGCCACTTTAGGGTTTTTACCGTACCGGCAATATAGAGCGGTTGCGTTTCATCAAAACTCGACCAGCCGTGATGCGCAAACAGGCGCTGACTCAAGGGCACCGTCGCAAGCGCACCAACTACTGTTAAAAAATGACGACGAAACATATCAATCTCCTAAACGTAAGCAATCCAGCGACCACAGGCAATTACTGCAACCCAAATAAAGATGGATAAGACTGCCTGAACTTTGGTGAGACCCGAGTTGACATTAATCGTTCCGCGCGCATGCAGCACAGCCGCGTTGGCACCCGCTACAAAAATCAGACAAATTTTTATCACAAAAATTGGATTGTTTATCAAGTCTCCCGCGCGGGTGACAAACATGGTCAGACCAGTGACGGCAACGAGCAAGAACCCTGCGAGGGTCCACGGGATGACGTGTTTTGCAAGTTGGTTCGCATCGAAAACGCGCATAAACCCAAGAATGCGCATATCGACAATCCACAAGGTACCGAAGACGAGTGCTATACCGATAATGTGCAGAATTTCAAGCGATGGATAAGCGTACGGATTAGTCTTCAGCCAGACAACAGGTGCCCACTGGCCAAGGGCTTCTAACGCATTGATGGGAATTGGGGCGGGAGGGATCACGATGTGATTTTGGCACGAATTCTGCACCACGGCTGCATCGCGATTTTGTGGTGCCCCAATTTGCAGCGACATAGCTTGAAACATTGAACGATATTACGGAGGTAATATAGAGAGGCTGCATCAGAACGTTGACGACGCGCTTGGCGTGGCGCGTCGGGGTGAAACGCATAATTAATTTATTGCGCGTAAGCTTAACCAACTATAAACACCCTATTTACAGCTATCTCCAGACATATCACTCAAGAAATCTTACCCTCAACCGGTGAACTTGGGCTGCCTTGATAAATTTTCTTCGGCATACGGCCCGCCAAAAACGCATCGCGTCCGGCAAGCACGGCATTGCGCATGGCTCTGGCCATTTGTATGGGATGATTGGCTTTGGCAATTGCCGTGTTCATGAGCACGCCATCACAGCCTAACTCCATGGCGTAGGCAGCGTCGGACGCGGTGCCGATGCCGGCATCAACCAGCACCGGCACCTTCGCGCGGTCAATAATTATTTCCAAATTCCACGGATTCAAAATGCCCATGCCGGAACCTATCAACGATGCGAGAGGCATTACGGCGACACAGCCGATTTCTTCCAGTGTCTTCGCCTGAATCGGATCATCCGAGCAATAAACCATCACTTGAAATCCGTCCGCAACCAGTTCCTTTGCCGCGATCAGCGTTTCCGGCATGTTGGGGAAAAGTGTGGCTTCATCAGCCAGCACTTCAAGTTTTGCCAGCGCGTGGCCATCGAGCAATTCGCGGCCCAGACGCAACGTGCGCACCGCGTCTTTGGCGTTATAGCAGCCGGCCGTGTTCGGCAAAATCGTGAATTGCGAGGGCGGCAAACTATCCAGCAGATTGGGTTCGTTTGCGTTCTGGCCGATGTTCACGCGGCGGATTGCCACGGTAATGATTTGCGCACCGCTCGCGTCGATTGCCGCGCGCGTCTCCGTGAAATCGCGATACTTTCCCGTGCCGACCAACAGGCGCGAGGTATAGGTTTTACCAGCAATAGTTAGGGAATTCATACGACCTTAGTTGTGAAAATGCTAACCGCCACCCACCGCCATGACGATTTCTAAGCGATCCCCATCTGCAACGTGGCATTCGCCATAGCGGCTGCGCGGAACG
>JANMDR010000328.1:0-6937 GCA_031376425.1 Betaproteobacteria bacterium | reverse complement strand
GAAAATAACGACTAACAAGCGCAAAGGCGCGTGATTTAACGGTGAAAAGTGCATTGATTGCGCTCATTCGACTTAGAAATTCTTCAACGCTGCGCTAGCGCTCAAATTCGTTGGGTTTTATGTGGTTGTGCAGAGGTCTTTAATTAGGAACAATGGTAATTTCACCAAAGTTAGACATAAACACATCCGCGCCGGTAACAATGCGGCCTTGCTCTTTCTTGCCTACCTGATAGCGGTTTACTGCATTACCCGCAATAGCAGAAACCACCACTTTATGCGATGGCGTTACCATCAAGGTAGTAGGTGTTTCTCCGCTATTCACATAGATGTTTTGCATTGTGGTTTCAATCAGCGCTTGCGTTAGGGTGCGCAGAGTACCAGCCACGACCGCGCTAGTAGGTGCGCCGCTGTTATGCGCCACAGTAGAACCACCTACGCCATGCGATGCATTGGTAAACACATGCACACCAAAGCTGCCTAAACGTGGTGCGGTAGTGTTCGATACACCAGCGGTAGCTACTTGACTTTGATGCACATACACAGATTCCTGATCGCGCTTCATCTCTGCCAGCGCCTTCATTTTTTGCCACGTCATTTCAGAGCCACGGCCTGCTTTTTTGATAGTTTCCGCACGGCCTGAAACCCCGATGGTCTTTTCAAAAATCTGGCACTGGTTAGCAATGCGCTGGGTTGGCGTAATCACCTTATTGGTGGCATCGTTACCGTCAATAGCGGCGTTGTTTACGTCAATGCTGGCAAGGTTGTCACGTTGGTATTCGTGCAAGGTGTTAGTCACCTCCGCCATCGTGCCTAAAAGGCTAATAAATGGCGTTTTGGTTGGGTTAACAAGGGTAATTTTTTCGATTAAATCTTCACGAGCGCCCACTAAACTGTAGCGGTCGTAGGTATTGGTTGGAAATGGCATTTAAAAATCTCCTAGGGCTGAAGCAAGGTCTTTGAGTGAACCGCTTTTGCGTAGTCGCTCCATACTTTGCTTTTGGTTTTTTGCATCCGCGCCAGATGGCGCACGTTGTCGCATTGGCGCATTGGCAGCCGCTGCAACTCTATTTTTTAATTCGGGTTTCTGTGCTTGTAATTGCCGATACGCTAGGGCGTCACTCATAACCGCTACGGCCTGCCAGTGGTCAATTTGCGCGAATAATTCCTGTGGAAGCCCGTATTGCTCGTGTACTTGCGAGTACAGGCTGTGCAGTTTATTTTCGTCAAAACCTACTTGCTTTAATACCGTTGCAGATTCGGTTCTTACCGTATCGCGTTGCATCTCTTCGTGTTGCGCGGCGCTTCTTTTCTCATCAGATATTGCTTGGTTAATGGCACCAAGTACCTGATTGACTTCTGCATGCTGGTGCTGTAACGCCACATAACGTGCAGGGTCTTGCGCGGCAAGCTGAGACATATTTACATTGCTGAATTGCGGTAACACTAGGTTTTGTATAAGCATGGTTGCCTGCTGGAGGCCATGCATATACTGTTGACGCTGAGGTTCGACGGCTTGGTGGATGCGATTCGGAATCTCTTTCCACTGCTCTGCAAGCTCTTGCGTTTTTTGCGTATAAGCCGCGTTCATGCCGCTGCTTAATTCTTGCAATTGTTGCGCTACTTCGGGTGCTGTACCTTCGGGCAGGGCTATTTCTTGTGCCCCCCATTTTAAGCTAGGGGGGGCTTCTGCTGCTTGATCGTCTTCATCTCTAACTGCCGAAGCTTTAGGTGAATTAGGTGGCTGCGTTGCAAGCTCGTCATCCCCCCCCTGATCAGCATCGTCCTCTGCTTGTGCATCTTTGTCAAACATTGATGCTAAATCAGCTAAACCAGTATCTAATTCTGCGGCATTGATTTCTGCATTCATGATAATTTATTCCTTTAGTTTGTTTTTAACAAGGTTGATATGGGTTTATATAGATTTAAGCAAACTTCAATTTACGCGCCGCCTTAGTCAACACCGATTCATTGCGCAAGCTATCCAGTTGCAATTGCGCCAGCCGCCCCGTTTCGGCATAGGCGCGAATAGTGGCGTCCAGCTTCTCGATTAGCTTGGTGTGCTGGTGCAGCAACTGCATACCCTGCGTATCGCGTACCGGGCATTCCATAAACGCCTGCTGCGCCTGCAAGCGCATGGCGCTAATGGCCTCGGTGTACGCTGTGTTCTCCACTAAATCCCGCGCACGGTTCGCATGGGTTACGTCGTCCATCATGGTTTGCTCACTCATAGTAATAACAACGCCACTACGGCGTTCTCCTGGTTAATTTTGTGGAACTCCGCTACCACCCGCGCTTGTAGCTCTGCGGTAGCCCGTGCTTTACTAATGCCGTCACCTAAATAGCGCAATTGCAGCTGCCAGAATTGTTCCGCATGCTTGCTAAACTGCCCCGCAAGCGTCTCAAACTGATTGGCGCTTATGTTGGTATTGCCACCCACGTTTTCCGCTGCAAACGCCTCTGCCACCGTTTTTAAAACAATGGCGCGGGCGCGTTTTTGTGCTGCTCGTGGCAATGGCTCCGGTGTGGGTGCAGGCTTGCGCCACCACGGTTTATCACCCTTTATGTAATAGCCGCCGCCATCACCATCAATAACGGGGGGGGTGGTATCCCCTGCGGGGCTGGCACCGCTAATTAGGGCAAGGGTTAGAAGATGAATCCACATGATTAAATAATGTACTGTGCGCCAACGCTAAACGTGAATGATGGTGTGGTACCGCCTATCACCCATGCCACACGGTAGGTACGTGGCACCGGAAAGCTCACCGCTGCATTAGCCACGGGCGTAACGCCAGCCGCAACGGTAAGTAACGTCGTGGATACCGCCGTGATAGATGCTGTAGCCGCACCCGGCACATCCACCCACAATGCACTTACAGGGTCTTGCACCTGCAAGCGCACCACTAGGGTTGGTGTGGTGCCAGACACTACGGACGCATTAATAAATAGCAATACCCCGTTAGCGCTATTGTTGGTGATGGTGGTGCCGGTGGCTGTTACCGTTTTAGCTGTGGACGCTTCCACAGACACACCCGCAACCGTTAACGGCGAGATCACACCACCCGTGATGCCTGCACCGCTAACGGTTGCGGTCACGGTGCCGCTGACTGTTGCTAGTAAGTTTGCCGCTGTAGCTTGATGCACGGTGTGGGTTTGCCGCCAGTAAGTGGCTTGGCTAAAGTTGGCAATGGCTTGTACGTTAGCGGTTGCAAACGCAGTAGATACACGCACGCGCACAAAGCGGTGCGTAATCGGTGCGCCAAAGCTGCGGATAGTATTTGCAGCGATGGTTACGGCGGCAATAATTGGCGTGGGGGTGGCGATTGCCATCTCATCTACAGGCCATAGATTACCTGCTGCAGCTACTGTAGTGTCATTGGTTTGCTCAAAGGTGATAGCACCGGCAGTAATGCCAGCGCTGCCCACAATCTGAATACTCACACTACGGTAATTAGTCGCATCAAACCAGCCACTAGCCCCCCCTGTGAGTAAATCAATATTTAGCGCGGCAATGCTGGCAGCAGCGCCAACAATCACCGCATTAGCCAACACCACAGGCGACGCCGCGGACGGTGCCGCAACGCCAAGCGCTGGTGTTTTCGTATTGAGCGCGGCTACGGTGGTTTCAGTGGCTGCCCCTGTTGGTAGCGGCAGGGCTGCGGCGCTAATCGGCTGCGTACCCTGAAAAAACGTGCCTGATACAGGCACAGGTGTAGCCCGTAACTGCGCATCGGTGAGCGGTTGCGATAGCCCTGTATTAGCAGTAACAGTGCCACTCACTGGCTGCGTTGCTAATGGCTGTAACGCCGTTATTTGCGCGGCGCTTAAGGCAATGGGTAGTTCCGCACCCACCGCCACATCAGTATAAGTACCGTCAATGCCAAAGCCTATTTTACTGCGCGGGTATTTAACGCCGCCAACATCGTCCGCGCCAAAAGTATCGCCACCGGCTCCGGCGTTTGCTATGAAATTATCAGCCATTTGTTATTGCCTCTGCGCCAACCACACGCCCATTGTTATCGTGAATAAGCCGCTTGGGTGCGCTCAGTTGTTGCACCGCTTGCAGCATCAATTGCAGCATCTGCTGCGTTTGCGCTTGCCGGTTTAGCTCGCGCTCCTCGTCGGTATTAGGCGGCGCGCCTGCCGCGATGTTTACGGCGCTCTTACCCTTGCCAAGTTGCGCCATTAGCACCGCTTTTTCAACGTCCATCTTCGCCTTGTTTGAATCCAGTTGCGCTTGGCGTTCATCGTTGGTACGTTGCAATTCATAGTTGCCGGCAATTTCATGCTGCTTCACGGCTAGCTGTTTTTCAGCAATGGTAGCCTTCATTTGTTCGCGCATCTGCTCAATTTGTGCGGCATTGCTCAAGCGCATTTGCTCAAGCTCCTTCGCCAGTTGCGCGTTTACCTGCGCTACCTGCATAGCCGACTGCGCCCGAAGTTGCTCAAGCTGCATTTGTACTTGCGCCTCCGCCTGCAACCTAGCTAGCTCAGGGTCGGGCTGGGGGGGCTGCTGTGCCTGCTTGGCTGCTTCTGCCTGCGCTTCTTGCCCGTTCGGGTCTTGCCAAAATTCATCCACTGCTTTAAATCCGGCGTTTTCTACTATCTGCTTTTGTACGTTGTAGATCTGCTTCATGGTCACGATAGTGCCCATGGCCCCCGCCTGCACCGCTTGTGATTGGGCTTGTGCTATGGCACTCAAATGGCCGAGCCGCGCTTCACGATCCCCCGTGCCCAGCCCCACATTGGTTGTCACGTCATAACTATCATGCCATTCTGAAGGGTTAATTTGCACAAATTTATTTCGCAATTTAAAAGCAATTTCCTGCTCACAGTTATCACTTAGGCACTTTAAGATGCCCTTAAATAAAGGCTTTAGCCCTACCTCCGCAAAAATACGCGCAATCATTTTCATACGCATATCGGCAAGTTGTGTCACCACCCGAATACCGCCAAAGGTTTGATTTAGTGAATCCTTATCTAAGCCCTGCGCTCTGCGGCTAAAGCCAGTACGTGCCTCTCTCTGGTCGTCCAAATACTCCAGCATCGGGAAGGCTTGTGAACCCGCCCAGCCGTTGCTTAATGGCCGCACTGCACCCGCCATTTTCTCGCGCACAATGCCACCGGGGCGGCTGTTTAGCAAGTCATCCAAATTGGCCTGCATCTCACCGCTAGCGTTGGTTAGCACGGCCATGCGTGGGTCATTCGTCAAATACAAACCATCGAGCATCTGCCGTAAAATTGCGGTGTGCTGTTCTTGTAAGTCGGCGGTCATATCATCAACGGAAAGCCCATTAAACTGATGCTGCATCACGATAGGCGTAAACGATGCAAATGGAACGTGGGTACAAATTTCATTCTTCAATATTGTGCTACCCACCCGATGAATACAGCGGCGTTCGGCAATGCCATCACCGTCATAATCCACCAGCACGTATTCAATGCGTAGTTGGTATTCGTCGCCCTCGTCACCATCAAAAACGCTATTTTTAAAGCGCTCCAACCGCTCCGGTGCGTAATCTAAATTATCAACACCATGCTCCAGCGCCTCATCCACATTCAGCCCCATCGCCTTAAGCGATTCCGCTGTTTGCTCGGTGCGCCAGCAAATATATTCGCAATCATCCAGCAAAATACTATTGTGCTCGGCGGGTAAAATTAGTTCTTCGGGGGGGACATTGATAATCTTGCACATGCGCTGTTGCGTGGTTTCACGCAGGGTTACGTCGTAGAGCAGTACCGTCATGGGGTAGCCATTCCCACCCGTTACCTGCTCTTCGTATTCCTTCTTCTCCACCACTTGCACATCAGTACGCAAGGCGCCCGTATTCGGGTCAATTAGGTGTTGCAACAGCATATCTTCCGTCATGCGCACCAGCTTTTTTTCTGACACCACATTCTTCGTTTCATAGCGCCACGTTACATGCCCGTTGCGATACATCAACGCATCTTTTATCCATGTGTATAGCACCAGAAAGCCATTGTTCTGCGTATAAAAAACGTAGTTGCACACATCAGTGCGTTGCTCCGCCGCCGCCACATCCTCTGACCCGCGTGGCTGAAACTGCACGGCCTGATCAGAGCTAATAAACACATCCATGATCGATGGCAGCATCCATTCCACGGTGTTAAACGTGTCGCTAGAAACCACGCTGCTACGCCCCTCCACCTCGTCCCCCTGAGGGCGGCGCAGGTAGCGGCGATGCGCAGCGGCGCGATCATAAGCCTGCTGCGATTGCCCGTTACCGGTGCTGGTGCTCTCGGTGTTTTCGTGGCGCATTAGCACGGCTAGTAGCTCATCATCATCCATGCGCCTAAGCCCCGCGCTTGATGCATATTTGTTTTGAATGCGCTGCTGCGATTCGCTTGGTACTTTTTCCCATTGGCTCATGTGTAGCGCCGTCCGTAATTTATTTTTTCCATTTTGGTACTCGTGTGATTGGTTAAAAGCGGTGCTACCAGCGCCAAGTAGCGCGATGCATCGGCACCGTGGCTATACTGGTCGTGTACATAGGTTTCAATCGCGCCAGTCAATTTATTAATTTTTTGGCGATAGCGCCGCCAGCACTCAATGAGCGTAGCGCACTCTTTTTTATCAAATAATAATACCAGTTTGTTAATTGGTAATTTTATTGCCGACCATATAAAGCTGGCTAAGGCAGGACATTTGCCCGAAGAAATTAAAAAAGGAATGATGCTTCATCGTAAAATCGATTATTTTACAGATACGCATCCCTTGTTTGTAAGCAGTAAGCGCTTTTTTTACGATGGCTTTGAAAGGTATAGCGGAGTGTTAGTTGATATTTATTATGACCATTTACTAGCTCAGAATTTTAATAAATATTCGGATGTTGATTTGAAAACGTTTACTTTAAATGTGTATACACTTCTAGATGAGAATAAAATTCATTTGCCTGAATCGTCTCAGTTATTTCTTGGT
>JANMDR010000323.1:0-8893 GCA_031376425.1 Betaproteobacteria bacterium | reverse complement strand
CCTTCTTAATTGCCGAAATTGCGCGTACTGATCGTGATAATGCCACCACCGGTAAAAAAGACGGCACGGCTAAACGCATTGAATTTAAACATCAAACGGATACCATTGATCTCACCGCCTACGCTGGTCGTGCAGACCGTGGTTTTGACAATGCGGCGTCCACGCTAAGCCAAGGTCGCTCAGAGTTGGGCGGTAAGTTGTCCTATAAGCTCAGCACCGATATTCGTGTAGCGGCAGAAGTCTTGCGCTCCGAAGATATCGTGAACGGTTCAGTTCGTGACGGATATTTATTGTCTGCTGAAAAAGCATTCGCCAATCAGATGCGGGTTGAAGTTGGTATTCGTCATGCCAAAGATTCACAAACCGCGCAAGTAGCAGGTGCTGAAGCGATTCCAAATGAAGTGACAGCATTGCGGGGCAGGGTGTCTTCACCTCTGCCATTTGGTGAACGCAGCACCGCGTTTTTAGAAGCGGAAGTCGACACCAAAGATAGCGGTCGCAAAATCGTTGCGCTCGGCGGTGAATATGAATTACCGAATAAAGGCCGCCTCTATGCCCGCCATGAATTCATCTCAAGCTTAACGGGGCCTTACGGCTTAAGTAGCCAGCAGCGTCAAAACGCCACAGTATTTGGTATCAACACCGATTACATGAAAGACGGCAATGTGTTCAGTGAATATCGCATCCGTGATTCCATTTCCGGTGGCAACACTGAGGCAGCGTTGGGATTGCGCAATACCTTCAATGTTGGCCTAGGGCTAAAGTTGCAAACCGGCTTTGAAAAAATCCGTTCGCTAAAAGGTTCTGCTACCAATGACAACACTGCCGTTACATTAGGCTTGGAGTATCTTGAAAACGCCATGTGGAAAGGCTCCACCCGCCTTGAGTTGCGCACTGGTACAAGCTCTGATTCTTGGCTATCCACTATCGCCTTGGCTTCCAAGCTAAATCGCGATTGGACTATGCTTGGCCGGAACACTTATTCCTTGATTAAAAACAAGGGCCTCAGTGGTGGTGCCAATACCGAAAACGAGCAAGATCGCCTGCAAATTGGCTTAGCCTACCGCGATACCGAAACCGATGTGTGGAACGGTCTAGCACGCGTAGAACACCGTGCAGAACGCAACACCGCTGATCAGGCAGGGGTAGAGCTTAAGCGCACGGTTGAAATCGCCTCCTTACACGCTAACTGGCAGCCAATTCGGCCATTCACGTTTAGTGGCCGCTATGCCGCTAAGTGGGTTAAAGAACAAACCAACGGCCTTAACAGCCGCTACCAAGCACAGTTACTTAGTGGCCGTGTTATTTGGGAAGTCGCGCCGCGCTGGGATGCGTCCTTGCAAGCTTCCAGCTTATTCGGTTCCAGTGGCACCGGTCGTCAATATGGCCTAGGCCTTGAGCTAGGTTATCGCGTGCTTGAAAACCTATGGCTATCAGGTGGCTATAACTTCTTTGGTTATAACGATGGCGACTTAACCACCGGCGAATACACCAACAAAGGCGTTTACTTACGCATGCGCTACAAGTTTGATGAAGATTTATTCTCCAAAAAATCGGTAGTGCCGGTTCCAGCGCTAGCGCCCGTGCCACCACCCGCAGTCGTAGTGCCTGTTGTTGCAGCGCCTGTTGCGTTACCAAAGATAGCCGAACCGGTGAGTGCCGCCATTGCTCCAGCAGTATTGCTTGTGCCCGCCGTAAAAGTAGATTCGCAAATTGCGCCAGTTGCGATTGCCCCGCTAAACGCAATAGCAGCCTGCCGTCCGCGTCCACCTGTGGTTAAGAAAGTAGTAAAGAAAGTGGCAGCGCCCGCCGCTAAGCCAGCAGATGCAATCGCCGCCGCCGCTGGTGCCACCAGTGCGGCCCCTAAACAACCTGTGGTGCGCAAAATCAAAAAGCCGGTATTGCCTTATTGCTTAGCCGATGGTACTGCACCAACTAGCACTGGTGGCAAATTTAGTGCGGCTGATTTGGAAGACGCCGACACCCATGAGGCTGATGAAGAAGATGACAACGATGAAGTAGTCGAAGTAAAAGTTGGAGCTACTGAAAGCAGCGATGAAAAACTAGCGGTTATTAATGATTAATAAGTCGGGAAGAAGCCCTAAATACAGGTGTCTTCAAGACTTTAAATAGTAAAAAATAAGCACTAAATTATAAGTTTCTTGAATCTATAAAATTTACGCAACGGCATAGAAACCAATAGTAGCGCAGCTTTTTAGCGATGAAATTTGCAAGCCAAACCAAGTGACACAGAACACCGGCGCAGTTTTAAAGTCGTTGAAGGAAGCCAGAAGTGTTGGAAAAACCGAGGCAAAAAATGGGAATAACAGTGGCAATGGACAGAATTAAACAAAAATTAGTGGCGTTGGCGAAATGGCTTGGGCGAACTTCGGGAGGGCGTGCGCTGGCGCAATTAAAGGTGACGCTGCATTTACTTGCGCAACCTAACCGTCAAGTTGCTCCAGCGTGGTCGCTTGCAAATGTGCAATCCGGCCATGTAGCGCCTGCTGTGGTGTCGCTCAGGGCGCTTAGTAGTTCCCTTTGTATCTTGATTATTGCCTCTTGTTTTGCCTCTTTTGCCAACGACGCACAAGCGCAGCTGACACGTCCGTTTTCGATTCGCTATAGCACCAATGTCAATGGCGATATTAAGATGATTGGCAACACGTCGATGGCGTGCTCAGCTCTTCCGTTGGCAGGTAATTGTTTAACTGCATCCACAGGTGTTTCGCCGTCCGGAGACGTTACCGCACCCATTGATGACCTGAACAACAATAACTACAATATGCAGTATATTGATATTGACAGTGATCCCTCCACTTTCAATTCATCGCGTGCAACCCTTAGTATGCCGGCGGGTTCTACCGTATTGCATGCTCGGCTTTTTTGGGGTGGTGTTTCCACCGCTGCCATCGATCCGCAGCGCGGGGAGGTGCTGTTTCAAACCCCGACCAGTTTTGGCTATTCAACTGTGTTTGCTGGTGTAATCGATACATCTGCTGGTGTCGTCGGTGGCGGTAGAATTTATGCTGCTTCCACTGACGTAACAGCGCAAGTTGCAGCAGCCGGGAATGGCATATATACGATCGCGAACGTCCGTAGTCAGCCCGGCACAACCGACCGTTGGGGTGGCTGGGTTCTTGCTGTTGCTTACCAAAATAACGCCGATACCTTAAAAAACCTCGTGATTTATGACGGATTTGGGCTGGTGGATGGCGCTAATCCGGCGACGCTCACGCCAAGTGGTTTTTTGACTCCTTTGTCCGGCCCGGTTACTACGCGAGTAGGCGCAGCAGGCTTTGATGGAGACCGAGGATTCGTCGGCGATCAGTTTAAGGTAAACGGCGTGGCCATGGTTGATTCTCTTAACTCGGGCACTAATTTTTTTAATTCGATCATTTCGGAAAACGGAGTTTCTCTTCCGGGGCGTTTTCCAAGCTTCGAGAATAGTTTTGGTATCGACATTGATCGTGTAAATGTACCAACCGGTATTGTCGTGAATGGTGCAACATCTGCAACACTTGAACTGTCCACAGTCGGAGAAAATTACCATCCGTTCGTTGTCACGTTCGCAACTGATCTCTACGTTCCCATCATCACCCCCAACGTCGTAAAAACCGTTACAGATTTAAACGGGGCACCGTTATTGGGTGGCGACATACTGCGGTGGAATATTTCGCTTAATAATACTGGTATTGATTCTGGTATTAACGTTGTATTGAGAGACCCAATACCCGCTAACACCACCTATGTGCCAGGCAGTTTAAAAATTGTGACTGGTGCTAATGCCAGTCTCATTGCTAAAACGGATCCGGCTTTAGATGACGTTGCTGAGTTTTCAACATCTGCTGTAGCTTGCGCACCCGTTGCGCAACCGTGCGTTATTTTTCGGTTAGGTACCGGTGCCAATGCGACTATGGGCGGCACTATTGCCTTTGGCGATTCTACGTCACTAACATTTGACACTACTGTAAACAATGGGCTTGCGGCTGGAACGTTGCTTACCAACTCGGCGACGCTCACTTATAACGGCCAAACATTGCCGTCCACCGTGTTTACAACCACTAGTGCGGCGGCTACTAGCGTGGTTATCGCGGCGCCTACCATCACTAAATCATTTAGTCCCGCCGCGATTGGTGTTGGTGGTACGTCCACCTTGAGTATCGTTATAGCTAACCCCGTTGGCAACACGACAACTTTAACTGGCGTAGCCTTTAGCGATAGCTATCTACCAACGCCCATCGTTAATTCCCTTACCCCAAGCCCAAATGTGATCTGTACACCGGGTTCAAGCCCCGGCACCATTACCGGTGGCGCGGCGTCCGGCACTAGTATTGGCATGTCGCCAGGTGCTACTTTATTAGTGGGCGGTAGCTGCACAATTACTGTGCAGGTCACCAGCCCTACTGCAGGTACATTTGTAAACACCACCAGTGCGGTGACTGCAACCAACGGTGTTGGTATCACCGGTCTCACCGCGAGCGCAACTTTGTTCGTCGGTAAAGTTTCGATCACCAAGGCGTTTTCCGTGCCAACGTTTGAGGTAGGTGGCACTTCAACCATCACCTTTACGCTTACTAACAATACTGGTGTCATTGCTTCTGGCATTACCTTTAATGATAACTATCCCGGTGGCATGCAAAACAACGCTGTCGCAGCAACCGGCACTTGCTTAGGTGTGACAACCGCTGTGAATGCAACGAACACTCTGGCTTTCGCAGGCGGCCTTAACACCTTGGGCATTGGTGCTAGTTGCACAATTATCAAGCAGGTAACGGGTATTGCCCCATTTGGTGCATTTACCAATATTACTTCCGGCGTTATCCGTACTGGCGATGCCGTGCCGGGTAACCCCGCGTCCGCGCCCTATACGGTAGTTGGTGCGCCAACGGTAGTAAAGTCGTTTAGTCCAGCCACAGTAAATACCGGTGATACATCTACTCTTACCATAATTACCACAAACTCGAACCCAACTACCACGGTTAGCCGTGTAGGTGTGGTGTTTTTGGATACATATCCGGCGGCTCTCTTAAATAGAAATCCAGCTTCGTTAACGCTAAACTGCACGCCTGGATCTACGGCTGCTATCACTGTTGGCACCGGTGCAAGTGGCGGTAACACAATTGGTCTATCCAATATGACCTTGGCACCGCTTGGAAGTTGTACGGTTACTAGTGCAGTTGTTGCAACTGCAACCGTAATTAATCCTGCGTTTACCTCAACATTCGATAACGCACCTGACCCTCTTTCCAATCCGGCGACGTTGACGGTCACAGCATTGCTTGAACCAACCGTTACCAAAACTTTTTTAACCTCACCCATTCTGCTTAATGGGGTATCGGTCATGCGCATACGGATTGTGAATCCAAATGGTGGTTCCGCAATTAATAATGTAACTTTTACCGATAATTATCCAAGTAATTTATTCAATACCGCCACACCTACGCCCGCTACTAACAATGTCGCAAACTGTACCGGCGTTGCATTTAGTGCACCGGTAAATGGTACATCTTTGGGGGTGTCAGGGTTAAATATTGCTGCCGGTCAAACTTGCGATATCACGGTGAATGTAACATCCCCCATCGCGGGCGCATACACCAATAGCACGGGGCCAATCACCACGTCCAATACACCGCCGCAAGTCGCCGCCTCGGGTGTTTTAAATGTGATGGCGCCGCCCACCATTACAAAATCATTTTCACCCCTTTCAATTCCGTCGGGTGGCACCGCGACGATGACGATCGTGATCTCCAATCCGGGTATTAATCCGCTGCCGATGACTGGTGTTTCGTTTACCGACGTGTTCCCCGTTGCGCCGGGTGCAATGACCTTAGCCGCCCCACTGACTACCACTAACACTTGCGCCCCGATACCAGCCGGTAGTACCCCAGGAACACTTCAGGATTCTGGCGGTGGTGGCTTAAATGCAGGTGATGTTGGCATTCGAATTAATCCAGGCGCTGGGGCGACCATTGCACCTTCTGGTTCTTGTACGATCACGGCCAATGTGACAGCTACTGTCGCTGGAAACTACTCCAATACCACCACTGCTGTAACCTCAATCAATGCTGGAACCGGTAATACGGCAAACGCCACGCTTAGTATTGCTAAGCTAGGCATCGCTAAAGCGTTTACGCCAGCAGCGCCGACAGCCATTAATAGCGGCGCGTCAGCGTTGATGACTCTTACTATTTCTAATCCCACTGGTGCGGCACGTACCGGTTTAGCATTAACGGACAATTTGGCGATTTCTAATCTTCAGTTGTTCGATGGCGTAATTGGCGGAACCTGTACTGGCGTGGTCACCACTCCGGCGCTAATCGCTGGTGCCACGAATATAAACGTAACTGCGGGTAATGTGCCGTCGCCAGCGGGTTGCACCATTACTTTCAACGTGACCAGTACCATTGCCGGCACCCACAATAACCAAACCAGTGGCGTAACCCATTCAACCGATGCCGTACCGGGCGCACCGAGTAATATCGCCACGCTGCTTGTAAATGCGCGTCCGTCCATCGCAAAATCTTTTGCGCCGATTGCCATCGCGCAGAATGGGTCGTCGCTGCTCACGCTATCGCTTACCAATCCAAATTCAACCGACATCACGGCGGTATCGTTTACTGATACCTATCCGTTTGACCTTCGCAATGCCGTCGCGCCCGGTGCAGTTACTACGTGTACTGGGGCACCCGTGTTAACTCCTTCCGCTAACGCGGTAAACCCTGGAACACTCGGTGTATCGGGTTTGACTATTCCGGCAAGCAGCACTTGTATTATTACGTTGAATGTCACTTCAACGGTGGCAGGCCCATATCTAAACATTATCCCAGCAGGCGCGCTCACCACGAGTGGCGGATCGAACACAGCAGCGGCCAGCGCAACTTTAGATGTATTGTCGCCTCCTACCATCGCGAAATCGTTCACGCCCGCCGGTATTCCGGTCAACGGAACATCGCTGTTGACAATTACAATTACCAATCCTAACACCACCGCCATTACCGGTGCCGCCTTTACTGACACGTATGTAGCAAACTTAGTAAATGCCTTAGTTCCCAACGCCAGTACTACCTGCCCATTAGGCACGCCAGTAGCTTCACCAAACGCAACCAACCCTGGCACCTTAACGTTTTCAGGTGCGCAAATTCCTGCCAGCGGGTTCTGTACGGTTACGGTCAATGTCACGTCAGCAACGTCGGCAAACTACACCAATAATACCGGTGCCGTCACCACCACCAATGCTGGTTCTGGCACTAGCGCCAGTGCAGTACTTTCTGTAGGTGTACCAAGCATCGCCAAAGTATTTAGCCCAACACCGATCCAGTTAGGCCAAAACAGCACATTAAACTTTACCCTTACCAATGGCACGCCCACTTTAATGACTGGCGTAGGCTTTACCGATACCTTCCCAAATACAGGTGCAGGCGCGCCGAGTAATATGGTTGTGGCAACCCCAGCGACATTTTCAAATACGGGCTGCGGCGGCACGTTTACGCCTGTCGCAACAGCCGGTGTCATCACCTTAACCGGTGGTAGCATTCCGGCAAATAGCAGTTGTACCTTAAGTGTTGTCGTTACGGCAACGGCATTAGGTACTTACAACAACACCTCTGGTGCCATTTCTGCTGCAGGCCCGCTGACCGGCAACACTGCATCGTCCAGCCTTACTATTACACAGGCCGTGCCTACGGTAAACAAAGCCTTCGCAGCCTCTATCGTTCCCGGTGCGACCACAAACTTAACCTTTACCATTACCCAGCCAACGGGCAACCCAACGCAGACGTTCAGCTTTACCGACAATCTGCCTGCAAACATAGTCGCCACCGGTGGAGCCGTGACTGGTACGTGTACGGGCGGCAGTGTAACCGCAGCGCTGAACAGCCCCACCATTACAGTACTAAATCGTCAAATCACCACCACATTGTGCACCATTATCGTGCCCGTGACGACCATCGCGGTACCAACTATTGGCGCTTGCCCGCAAGCTGCAAATACCAACGGTAACGGCAATATTGTCGGCACCACTAACATCACTGCGGCTGTTACCAATTCGGCAACTAGTGGCACTTCCACTACTGGTGCTTGCGTAACGATTCTGCCAAGTGTACCGACAATAAATAAAGTATTTTCAGGCGATCTAGTGTTGGGCGGCACCACCAATCTCACGTTCACCATTACGCAGATCGCGACAAACCCAGCCGTAGCATTCAGTTTTACAGATACCTTACCGGCCGGTTTGCTCGTCGCCACACCAAGTACTGTAACTGGCACCTGTCTCATCGCCGCAGGTAGTCGTACCGCCACGGCTGGCACCAATATCATCACCATCACCAATAACACCACTATTGCGGCTACACCAACCTGTACCCTCATCGTCCCCGTCACATCATCACTTACGCCTACTTTGGGCGCGTGTACGCTGGTGCCAAACGCTAACACTAACCAAAATAGCAACTTATCAGCGTTCACGAATGTCACAGCAGCAATTACGCCAAGCGCCACCAGCGGTGTAGTACCGTCTGCCGGAGCTTGCGTTACTACTACCGCCGCCGTCCCAGTATTGACCAAAGCATTCGCGCCAACCACTATCGCGGTAGGCGGCACAAGTACCTTAACCTTCACGGTAACCCAACCGGCAGGCAATCCGGCATCGGTATTTAGCTATACCGACACCTTGCCAGCAGGTTTAGTCATTGCCACGCCAAACGGCTTAGGCGGCACCTGTCTAATAGCAGCGGGTAGCCGCACCGCAGTTGCAGGCACCAATATCATCACCTTCACCAACAACACCACAATCGGTGCCACAGCAGTCTGTACGCTCACCGTAGACGTCACCACAGCAGCCGCCCCGACCGTTGGCGCCTGCCCACAAGTCAACAACACCAACGCGGCAGCC
>JANMDR010000310.1:0-5358 GCA_031376425.1 Betaproteobacteria bacterium | reverse complement strand
GTGTTATATAAACATCGTCATTCCAGCCTTCGCTGGAATGACGATGCTTCATATTTTGTACGGTGAAAGTAATGGCACTTTTGATTTAGAAACGGAATCGGTCATCTACGCTATTCGTGACCAATGGAGCGGTGAATCGAGCACAATTAGATGAGCACCTAGTTTCAAATACGAATTCGAGCCGAAAGAATCATTTTTCTATAAAATATAGATGCATATTATCGCTACCTGTCACCACGGTATAATTTCTTAAGGAGAAAACTAGCATGCAAAAAACTATTTATTTCGGTGCAATGCTTTTTGCCATCGCGCTACCTTGCGCAGCGCAAACTGCTGCGCCGAACGCTTGTACGTTAAAAGCCAGTGAAGTTTCCGCTATCTTGGGCGCGACTTTTGCGGAAGGCCAACCTGGCACCGAGCGGACAGCAGGTGCGATAGTGATGCGTAGCTGCAGCTACAAATCCAAAGAATATTCATTGAATGTCAACACCATTACCTATGCCAGCGTTGCGGATGCAAAATATGACAGTAAACCCTTGGCAGGAAAAGTCGTTGCCGTCGCTGGTGATCCTGATGGCGCGGTAAACCAGGTGGGGCAAGGTGATTTGGATAGCCCTAATGTGCGTTATGTGCGTGGCACCACATCTGTTGAGCTACGCATACTTGGCCTTTACTACAAAGACGTCAAAAACAAAGCAGCTGATGGTGCAGCATTGCAAGCAAAACTGTTGAAGTTGAAGCGGTTTCCGTAAGCACAGTTTCGAGCCTTGTAGATGTCTTTAAATGAGGTGTCTGCAAGGAGATACTGCAATTCTAAAATGAATAGATAAGCGCTGCGTAAACTGGCTTATTCGCGGCCCTTCCAAAAATGACCGCGCTGGTATTCCATATCTTCGATCACCTGATTCATGGTTGCGCGTTTTTTGGATGCGATCAAACGATCAAACTCTTCGTTAATGCGCGCAACTTCGTGATCATCAGACAATAATCTGCTGACAAATGGTGGTTGGTGTTTAAGCATGTCTACGCGTAATGCTGTTGGTGGATGGGTGGAATCGGCACGCCATTTATTGCTACGCGATTCCGTTTCCAAACTTGGTAGCCTGATTGCATAGTGTTTTTCAAGCGCACGGGTAATTACGAGTGAATAGGCTTCAGGAGTTTTGCCGCGTTCGAGTGGTAAGGCGTGCGAGCCTAATGCGCCGTACACAAGATCAATAAAATAAGTCTTTTTTAACGCGGTGATAAGCGGTGTAGCACCCGAAACACTTGCCGCTAAACGATCCGCATAATATTCAGCACGCTGCGATTGTCGCAGCACTAGCAAGTAAAAAAGATGCACAAAGCCAAACAATAGTTTTGCGAGCAGGTACATCATCATTTCAATTGGAATCGCTATTAAGGAAACAAAGCCGTCGCCCCCAACACGTTCACCAGACCTGCCAATCGACGTGGGTTCCAGCGTATCCGCCCACGTTGCCAACGTTGCCACGGCATTGCGTAAAAATAGTGAACGGAGTGCATCCTCATTTGCCCCGTGCGATAGCTCATGCGCAATCACCGCCACGCGTTCTTCATGTGTCAGCATCGCCATATAAGGTGCACCGAGCTCAATAAAACGCTGGCCACGCCACCCTGCATTACGGTAATTGGCACTGAATTCAGCGCTAATCGCGATACCGTGTAGCTTAGGCGAATTGAGTTTTGTGGCAATTTGCGCGCACAGGGCATGAAGCGCAGGATAATCAGCAGGACTAAGAAGGTAATCAGGTTCGGGCGTAAAATGCGGGCGTGCCAATGTGCCCAACAAAAGCAAAATAACCCCGCACACAATGACCAACCAGTTTTGCCACGGTGGCACAAGAATTATTACACCGGCAATAAAAAAGCTTGCACCCAAAACATAAACACAAAGTGCAAGCGCGAATGCCAGCCATAGTGACCATGGCGTATTTGACCCAGTAGCACGCACGTCACCTTTGTTTGTCGCAATTTCCGAATAAAGTGCGTCGGTTAGTTTATTACCAATCGAGGTCTGTATGGACTGCAGTTTGGTTTGATGCGAACCGTCGTGATTCGAAGTGTTTTTTAGCATTGGGCAAGGGGCAAATATAAGCGTTTAGCAATTAAGGTTAATCTCAAAGCAGAATCATCCCACCAACACCGCGTCAATCGTCGCCAACTCCTCTGAACTAAAATTAGGGTTCGCCAACAACCCCACCGCATCTTCAATCTGGCTTACTTTACTGGCACCAATTAGCACACTGGTGGTTTGTTTGTGCCGCAGCACCCATGCTAGCGCCATTTGTGCCAAGGTTTGGCCGCGTTGTTTTGCCATCTCGTTTAGCCGCACAATTTGCGCTATTTTTTCAGCCGAAACTTCGTCGGCTTGCAAAAACCCATGTGCGCTTGCGGCGCGTGAATCAGCGGGTATGCCGCGTAAATATTTATCCGTAAGTAAACCCTGCGCTAATGGTGAAAATGGAATACAGCCCATGCCTTCTTCTTCCAACGCATGCAATAGCCCCTCATGTTCTACCCAGCGATTAAACATATTAAAAACGGGTTGATGAATTACACAGGGGGTGCCCAAGGTTCGCAAAATACCGGCGGCTTCGCGGGTATGCTCGACCCCGTAGCTGGAAATCCCGACATACATTGTCCGCCCGCTACGCACCGCATAATCTAGTGCACCCATGGTTTCTTCTAATGGTGTGTTGGGATCAAAGCGGTGCGAATAAAAAATATCTACATAATCTAGCCCCATGCGTTTTAAGCTTTGATCCAAACTTGAAATTAAACTTTTACGCGAACCCCATTCGCCATACGGCCCCGGCCACATACGATAACCGGCTTTGGTTGAAATCACTAGTTCATCGCGATGCGGCAAAAAATCTTCCGCAAATAAGCGCCCAAAGTTTGCCTCCGCACTGCCTGCTGGTGGCCCGTAATTATTGGCTAAATCAAAATGGGTAATGCCAAAATCAAACGCACGGCGCAACATCGCGCGGCAGCTTTCTAAATTGTCCACCGCTCCAAAGTTATGCCACAGCCCCAAGGAAATTGCAGGCAAGAGCAAGCCAGAACGGCCAACACGGCGGTATTGCATGGAGTCGTAACGGGATGGGGTGGGTGCGTACATGGTTTACTCGTATGGATTTAGTAGGAGAGCTGCTTCGTAGCTTTGTCCACCGTAGAACACGCCAATAATTGCCACTTGTTTTTCGGTGACGGTAAACGCAATAACGGTGCGGCTTCGAAAATGAGTGATCCGTAGATTAGGGCGTATGTCGTCTCTACGCACACCAATTTCAGCAAAATTTAGGAGTTTTTCGCAATGCGCAACGATAGCTTCAGTAAAATTTTGAGCGATATCAGGTGACGCCGCTTTGGCAATATAATCGTAAAGGGCTACGAGTTGTTCATTAGCTTCAGGTGTAAAAACAAGCACCAAAGAACTCATCTATTTTTGTTTCGCAGATTTATGCGCGGCCGCTAGCGATGCTCGCACATCAGCTGCGTTCACAATATTTTTAGGATTCGCGCTTAGCCCGTCGTATGCGCGTGAAACCTCTTTTCGTAACCAACTTTCTACAGCTTGATCACGCGCAACAAGTGTTCTTAATCCATCACGGATCATTTCACTTTCGGTTGTATATTCGCCTGCAGCCACTTTTGCTTTTACAACAGCAGCCAGTTCGTTTGGTAAGGTAATGCTAAATTGCTGCGTTGAGCGCATGATTAACCCCGTTAAATTTAATAGGATTAAATCATATCATGCTGTGCCCAGTTGCTACGGTGTAGGGTCCGTTAGCCGACCTTAAGCTACATAATCCCGCAAATCCCCCACACTCACATGTAATGATTTTTCTGCCTTAAATATCTCAAGCAAAAACTCAACAAACGCCCGCACACGCGGTGCAACAAAATTGCGGTGCGGATAGTGAATCACCATTTCGCGCCCGCCAGGGTTATTGAAAGGCAGCAGCAAAACTTTAAGTTTGCCGCTTTGCAAATGGTTCCACGCAAAGTGGGTGGATACGCGGGTAATGCCTAAGCCCATTACGGCGGCGTCGCCCACGGCTTCGGTATCTGATAGCGTGAGCGCTGGCGAACGTGGCTCAAAGTTGGCGGCGCGACCTTTCACTTTAAATTCCCACGGTGCCGTGGCGCCCGATGTAAAGCGTAACGAAATAATGCGGTGCGCATGTAAATCATCCGGTGTTTGGGGCACGCCATATTTGCGCAAATAAGCAGGGCTTGCCACGCAAATGGTTTCTAGCGCACACACGCGGCGCGACACCAAAGATGAATCCGCAATCGTGCCACCGCGAATCGCCATATCAAAACCATCGCGCACTAAATCTACTTTGCGATCATCCATTGAAATTTCTAAGCGCACATCTGGAAACTGCTTGGTGAAGCTTGTTAAATGGGGCAACACATAACGTCGCCCAAATGCAGCCCCCGTGGTTACCCGCACCACACCTGCGGGTGCAAGGGTTTTATCGCGAATAGACTGAGCTGCATCCTCCAGCGCTGCCAAACCAATTTCAGCCCGCGCTAAAAACGCTTGGCCTTCCTCAGTTAAGGCAATGGAGCGCGTAGTGCGATTAAAAAGCCGCGCATCCAGTGCCACTTCAAGGCGCGCAATACTCGCCGCCACCGCTTGGGGTGAAAGCGCCAGCACGCGTGCGGCACGAGAAAAGCTACCCTCGCGTGCTGCTGTAATAAAAGCTAAAGTGCCGCGCAAATGTTCCATATGCCGCCAATCGATCAAAAAGTTATTAGCAATAAATTATTGTAAGTGAAACAACACTATACCGCTTTTTGTTGGGATAGATAAAGCGCAAAATCGCTTTCATCACATCCGTAATTCAATCAGATTGTTTTCAACTAATTTTCAACGCATTTTCAATCCCAACAGGAGAATCACCATGAGCAATAAAATTCTAGTAACCGGCGCCACAGGCAATATCGGCACACCTTTAGTTGCAACCCTAAAAGCAGCAAACGCTAACTTTGCCGTAATGCGTAGTAAAGCAGGTGACGACACAAGTGTCGAAACTCGCGTGGCCGACTTTAATGATGTAGCCGCCCTCACCCGCGCTTTCACCGGCATTGACACCTTATTTTTGCTACTCCCACTGGTTGAAAATAAACTAGAGCTGGCTAACAATGCCGCTACCGCCGCAAAGCAAGCCGGCGTGAAGCACATCGTCCGTTCCAGCGGTGCGGGCGCTGATGCACAAAGCCTGTTTGCCTTACCTAAACTGCAAGGCCAAATTGATGATTTGCTTATCGCTACCGGTATCCCTTACACCATCCTGCGCCCGGCAGGTTTCATGCAAAACTACA
>JANMDR010000275.1:0-6055 GCA_031376425.1 Betaproteobacteria bacterium | reverse complement strand
CAACCGTTCAAGTTTGCTATCCTTCATGTGGGCTGACCTCCGATAGATGGTGGTTTTCGTTTCGCAACAAAAGATTACCATCTACTTGAGTGCTCAGCCCACCTTTTTAAGGGGCGTCAGGGCTTAACCGAGTGCCATGAGTGGCTGCGCCCAATGCCGGAAGAGCAGCCAGTTCTACTGATCCGAACATACGTGAACTTGTGATTGAATTTGGTGGAAGTGGCTATATTGCACTCTATCAAATCGAAAACACCACGGTCATCGTGCTCGCTATTCGCCATCAAAAAGAAATCGATTATTGATTTCTTGGCGCTGCCTCGATGCAGAAAAATATCTGAAGATGCCCAAAATAAAAGCATCTTCAGCTATATCAAAAACCTAATCTAACACCACCTTCGTCAAATTATCATCGGAATTGCGGTCAATCCGTTTGTTGTAGGGATCGACGCCTACAAATTTTGGTAACGCAGCCACCACCAGCGTCACAGTTTGTTTTCCCGTTTTCAGATTACGGCGCTCAAAGGCTAAAACAGATTCTTTCTTGTAGCCGGTTTTACCCGGTTCCTCGCTGAACATACCGACATCAATAGGCTCATCCAAGGGCGCTTCGGTTTCCTTGCCTTTGCCATCGGCATAGAGTTTTTTGCCCTCAACAGTGAACGTCACTTCATACTTGCCATCGGCCGTTTTCTTGGCTTTGGCATCGGTGGCTTTCATATCTACCAAGGTAATTTTTTCAAATAAATCGGTAATCAGTTGATCATGTGCAGGCCCTGCTTCGGCGCGCAACATGGTAATGAAGTCCGTTGAAGAAGGATAGGGCGCGGCTTTGAATGCGTACTTGGCAAGCAACTTTTGCAAGGCGCGGTTCACCACTTCCTCACCCACCACTTCTTTTAGCCAGTACATCGCCAAGCCACCTTTTTGGTAATGAATATAACCTTGATTCTCAACGCGATTAAGCGGCAGCTCTTCGACAATTTCACCGCCGCGATTGCGCAAATAACGGTCTAATTCGCCTTTTAAAAATTTACGAATTTGCTCTTTTCCGTAAAGCTTCTCCATCACCAATAAAGCTGAATATTGCGCAAAGCTCTCACTCATTAATGTCATGCCCTGTTTATTAGCGCCAATCACCTGATGGCCCCACCATTGATGCCCAATTTCATGCGCGGTAACATAGGTGACTAAATCAACTGATTTATCTGCTTTAGTTTCATCAAAATTTTGAATAAAACCAATACCTTCAGAATAGGGCATGGTGTTAGCAAAGGCTTGCGCAAAGTTGGCATAGGCTGGAAACTCGATCACCCGCGCTTGCTTAAATTGATAGGGCGCGAAGCGTTCGCTAAATGTTTGCAGCGAAACTTTCATCGCGTCCAGCATCCGCTGCACATTGTGCGCATGGGGTGGGTGATAGTACACAGCAAGATCAACGGGTTTACCATCGGTATTAGTCCACGTTGCGTGCTTTTCTGCGTAACGTGCCGATTGTATCGAGAAAAAGTTATGAATCGGCGCTTCGGTTTTAGTCACTATCGTGCGCCTTGCGCCATTCGTTTTATCGGACACAATATAGCCTGGCGCAATCGGTGTTTGGTCGGCATCGGTAGTGACGCTAATTTGCGCGTTTACCCAATCGCTATCGGCACGTAAATAATGCGTAGCAATCGCAGTTTCATCTTCTAGTTTTGCAGGGCGCAGTTCCGCCGGAAGGTCGTATTTACGGCGTTTGCTGCGGTCTTGTAGCAGCATATCGCGGCTCATACCCAGTATTGGTGCAAAGGAAAAATTATCTATAAACGAGCCGTTATCAACAATGCGTGTAAGCGGTGCACTATTGGGGAAACCTCGTTGCTCTAGCAAGGTTGTGAACTTGATAATGCGCTTTTCATTAGGCTCCATGCTTTTGGCAAATTTATAAATACGGTAATCGAATTCCTTATATTCCTTCTCAAACACGCCGCCCTCAACTTCCAAAGCTTGCATTTTTAACGGTGGTACCCAGCGTATATGTACCTGCTGCAACGGCCTGCCCGTGCGGTTTTCGATGGTGTAGCTGCCTGTGGTTAGTGCACGTGCATCTTTTGGAAATAATTGCACATCAAAAACAACGTCGGTAATTTTTGGCTGCGGCAGGTTTTCAAAGGCTAGTAATTGCTTTTCATAATCGGCCAAACGCTGTTCTTGTTGCGGTTGGGTACGGTAATCATTGAGCACATTGGTGTTATAAAAAATGAATGCGCCTAACGCTACCCACGATATTGCCGCACCACAAAACAGCATGGCAGGTACGCCGGTGAAGCGGCTACGAAGGCGCGCAAATCTAGGTTTTAAGCGTGTTTCAGCACCGCGACGCCAGAGCAAATGCGTAGCCACGAGCAACATCAATGCAAACGCAATCCAGTAGGCTTGAAACCATGCACGGCCTACCCAAAAACGCCCCATGCCGTTCATGTCAGATAAGGGCACACTCGGCTCACCTGCGTAGTTATATAAATTATGCTCAAGGCCAATGGTGTTAAAGGTGATTGACGCCACCAAGTACACTAGCATCACCGCCCAGCCCATAAATTTATGCGGCACCATGGCCTGCACAAATACGGACAACATTGCCAGTAAAAAGGCCGCTATAACACCGGGCACAATGAACCATAGCAAATACGCCATCGGCTCAAGATTGGTATAGCCGTAAAATAATTGAAATAGCATTGCCGTGACTACAGCCACGCTGTAGCTCGCAAGCAACACCAAGGTAATCGCCAATACTTTCGGCACCACAAACGCCCAATCTGGTGCAGCAGTGGCATCAACAATTTCATGGACGCGACGCTCACGATCACGCCAAACCAATTCACCCGCATAGTAAATTGCGATGATCATGGGGATCATAGAAAACGAATTGTTTACCGCTTCAACCATGGCGCGGGTGACGGGGAAAGTAGCGGTGCCACGAAAATCTACCGTGCCCGCCATCGATACAAAAGCATTGAACACCCCTATTGCTAGCAGCACAAAAAACGCGGGGCTTTTAAATACAAAACCCATATCAAAACGCGTAAGCGCCATGAATTGCTGCCGCCGCGTGCTGGAAGTTGCTTCAGTTGCAGATAGCGGCTTCATGGCCGGTGCGGGATCAAGTTTTTCTACCTCAGTTTTTTTCGCGGCTTTTGTTCCCTTCACCTCAAACTTAAAAATAGCGTAAGCCAAGCCAAACAGCGCCACGCCAATACCTAACCAAAGCAAGCGGTTATACAACAGCAAGCCCGCAATCGGCGGCAATAGGGTGTTACGATCAGTAGCGGTCCAATACTTCGTTATCAACCGTAAAGCGCCGACACCAAAAGGGTCAGCCATTGCGCTAAAAGTATCGTAAGCAGGGTCACGCAGGAGTAAGCGGGCGGTAATATACAACACCAAAAACCCCACCACACCAACGTAGGTCCACATCATTGATCGGGTTGCCGTAGCCAGCGAAAAGAATCCTGCACTCATCACCAATACAGTGGGTAATCCAAAGAAGAACAAGGCATAAAAATAATGCGAGATCGCTAGAGCACCCAATTTTTCTTGATCAATCCACGGCATCCACGACCCGATTAAAATACCCAAAGGCACACTGACTGTTACTAAAAAAGCCACTAGCACAGCACCGGAAAACCGCCCCACTAAGTAATCGAACTTCGTCACCCGCGTGGCGCGCAATATGGGTGCGAAACCAGTTTCATCATCCCGAATTACGACATTAGCCACAAATGCAGTGATTACAAAAATTGCAAACACATTCATGATGCCGAGTGTTTGCAATATGGCAAAGGGCGAATTTAGATTGACGTTACCGCGCCCGCCTATTTGTATTTGGTCAATCGTGGTGGCACCAAAAGCCAGTAAGAAGAAGATTAAAAAACCCACCACAAATAAAGGTGAGCGCAACTGATAGCGTAGTTCAAACGCCGCAATTTTAGTTAGCATCATCGTTCCTTATGCGGCTATTGCAGCTATTGCAGATTGCTTACGGGCATCGGCAATCGTTGCAAAGTACAAATCTTCTAAACTACCTTCCACAGCCTCAAAACCCGTTTCTGGTGGCGAATTTGCCGCGACGTGGATCAAAGTTTCGCCACCACGAAGCCGCGTAGAAATCACATTCATGCGGGATTGGTAATCTGCTAGCGCCACCTTGGCAATTGTGCGCCGCCATACCCGACCCTCTAAGCTTTTTACCAGTTCATGCGGCGCACCGGTTTGCACAATTTTGCCATTCACGATGATCGCCATACGGGCGCACAGGTCAGTCACATCATCCACGATGTGGGTGGATAAAATTACTACTACATTCTCACCAATTTCGGATAATAAGTTATTGAAGCGATTACGCTCCTCAGGGTCCAAACCTGCTGTAGGCTCGTCCACAATGATGAGCGATGGATTACCAATCAGCGCTTGCGCAATACCAAAGCGCTGCCGCATCCCACCCGAAAACCCCGCCACCGCCTTCTTACGCACCGACCATAAATTAACTTGGTTGAGCAAGGTTTCTACGGTGTCTTTACGCTCGCCCTTATTGCCCACCCCTTTTAGCACCGCCAAATGATCCAGTAAATCCAGCGCCGATACCCGTGGATACACCCCAAAATCTTGCGGCAAATAGCCCAAGGTTGCTCGCAGCTTTTCTGGTTGCTGCACAACATTAATATCGCCAAATGAAATTGTGCCCGCTGACGGTGTTTGCAATGTAGCAATGCAGCGCATCAAAGAAGATTTACCCGCACCGTTAGGCCCCAACAAACCAAACATACCCTTAGGAATCTGCAAAGTACAATTATCCAAAGCTTTAGTGCCATTGGCGTAAATATGGGTGACGGCATCGAGTTGCAGCATAGTAGCTCCCTAATAATTTTTGAGTTGGATTTGAAAAATTGTGCAGGATGCATTAGACCGGCTTGCAGGACAAAAGAGCAGCGCAGTGCGACGAAGTGCGGAAAATGCGGATTAAACCTCCACCAAACACCTGCTAGCCCCTTTTGATGGCTGCGGATTAGATTATTTTTTTAAAACATTTGATATAGGACAAGTATTAACCTATATCGTCGTTATCCTTACTACACAACTTCATTTTGGTGAGAGAAACATGACTGCATCCGATACAACAACAATTGAACCCACAATGCTTTGGCCTAGCGCTGAAGAAGGATTTCAGTTTTTAGACGGTACTTGGAAAGTACAGAATAATCGGCTTAAAAAAATACTTGCTGGATGTGAGGAGTGGCTCGAATTTGAGTCACAAGCCAAGTTTTTTACGCTGCTTGACGGTTTAGTGAGCATAGAAGAACTGCGTGACAACAATGGCAACCCTTTTGGAGGTGCCATGCGCACTTTTGATCGCGCCAAACGCACATGGTCAGATACTTGGGTGGCAGCGCGTGATGGCATTGTGAATGCACCTTCCCATGGAAAGTTTGAAGGCGATGTCGGCCATTGGACGAGCGAATTCATGTTTGAGGGCAGAATGATTTTATCGCGCGGTACTTGGTGTCGCGTAAATGCAAACGAAGTAACGTGGGAGCAACATGCCTCTCTAGATAACGGTCAAACTTGGGAAAAAAATTGGTTCATGCAATTTATACGTACTTGAGCAAATTTCTTTCAACACATAACGCTTATCACTACTGACAAAAATGAAAAAAATTACGCTACTAATGACTGTAACCGCTTTATTTATGGCGGTTTCCGTGCAGGCGCAAGAAAGTAATATATCGCCCACCCCCACTGCAACTAGTCAACGCGAAACCCCTGAAGGCAAGCGTTTGTTCGCCTTACTAAAAGCAGCCGATGAAGAAGATTTAACACTCATCCCCCAAAATGCGCTGATGCGCGGCGATTCGCGCTTTGCAGGTGATTTTGGTGATTTAATTAGTGGCTGTCCGGAAACCCTAAAAGCCAATAAAGACGGGAGTTTGGCCTGAATTATCTGTGCGAAGAATATGTAAAACGTAAGTTTTTGCGGCATTTGTTTTTGTCGTGAAGGGCTAACCCAGCATTCACGTTCAAATCT
>JANMDR010000165.1:0-1610 GCA_031376425.1 Betaproteobacteria bacterium | reverse complement strand
TGAACGTGAATGCTGGGTTAGCCCTTCACGACAAAAACAAATGCCGCAAAAACTTACGTTTTACATATTCTTCGCACAGATAATTCAGGCCAAACTCCCGTCTTTATTGGCTTTTAGGGTTTCCGGACAGCCACTATCTATGGGCGATGAAGATGTAGATACAGCTATTCTTGATTTTGTGGCTGAAAACATCACAGAATTTAGCCTACCTCCCCCTGCTTCGGTATTGAAAAAAGCCAAGAAAAAGCAAAAAGTGGCTAAGCATGCAGTCGGTAAAACCGCTGTGCAAATGCTGCAAGCGTTGCTGGCGCATCGTATGCCTGCCCTACACTGTCTACTGCAACGCGACGATGGTAGTGAAGATGCCAATACATCTATTGATGTCGTGGTGACGCATTCTGGCGAAGCGGCGGCCAGTCCCAAGCATATCGCCAGTCTGCGCAAGCAGTACGGAGCGGCGGCTACAGCACTGTTTGAGATTCTTGCGGTACACGACGGTGCGGCATTGTTTGTTAGTCATAATGACGCGGCGTTTTATTTGGTTCCGTCCGGGCTTTGGGGGCAGCACATGGAAGACGTGATGTCGTGGGCGCAACAAGTTACTTGGCAAGATGATTTGGATGAAATTCCGGCATACCTTAAATCCGCGATTCCCTTCGGCTACACGCCGGGTGATTCTGAGCGGTGGTTATTGATTACCGAAGGTGCGCATGCTGGCAAGGTGATGCTGTCTGATACTGATGTAATTGATGATACACCAAGGTATGAATCGTTGGCAGAATTCATGGCAACTTTTATAGTTGATGCAGAACGAATTGTCGGATGCGGCGGTCATGTTTGTTATAACGCTTTAGGTGGTGTTGCGGGCTTAGGTCAAAGCCGCTACTACCCAGTAAAATATAAATTTGAATTGTAATAAGTAAATCACATTTTAGGCCAAGAAATTCGGAGTCCGCGTGCCAATAATCAGTAAACAGCTATTCGATGATTCGCGTTTTGGAAAGCCGATAACGGGGTGGCGACTATCGCTTTACACCATTATTTTTGAAGCGGATACGCGCGCGGGGCGGGCATTTGACGTCGCCCTGTTGTGGGCTATTTTGGCTAGCTTGACGGTGGTGGTGATGGACAGCGTGGCATCGATTCATGCGCGGCACGCTAGTGTACTCACGGTTTTGGAATGGTCGTTCACCCTGCTTTTTACCGCTGAATATATCGCACGCTTAATCAGTGTGCGCCATCCTTGGCGCTACGCCACGAGCTTTTATGGGGTGATCGATTTATTGGCCGTAGCTCCTACTTATTTAGCGATTTTGGTGCCGGAATTACATGCGCTAATTGACGTGAGGGTGCTGCGGTTGTTGCGCGTATTTCGTATTTTTAAACTCACCGAATATATGGACGAATACGGCTCATTAGGGCGTGCGTTAGTGGCTTCACGGCGCAAAATATTCGTGTTTCTGTCATTTGTACTTCTGGTGGTGCTGGTGACAATACTGTTCGTTTAGTTAAATTTAGCGAATTTATGCTTCGGGTTTAGTGGTGCCGGTTTTAGTAATGCAACCGTGCAATCAGGCTCAGTCGTTTTACGCTTTTTATGGTCATAGCTT
>JANMDR010000130.1:0-7529 GCA_031376425.1 Betaproteobacteria bacterium | reverse complement strand
GCACGTTCCATGAGCCGCTCGTAAATTAGAAATTGTCAGTTTATAAGCTGTATCACGTGGATTGCGATATTTTCGTTCACGCGCCAACTTTCTATTTTGCTAGGTAGCTTTTTACGTGATGAGTTAGTTTATTTCCGATTTTTCCCGCTGAGATGAGGGGGATGCGATCTGAGATGCTTAGAGACCGCGCAACTTCGGAGACAGGTCTGATAAATATGTTATTGCGCAGAAGAATCGCTAACTTTTTAGCGCACGCAATGGTTTATATAGGTGCTCTGTGCCTGTTTTGTATCGGGGCACCAGTAATTGCTGTGGACCACCCTGCGAATCCTATTGGTTTAGAAAATGCTAGACATCTATTGAGTCGCACAGCATTTTTTGCTTCCGAAGACGATATCACTAAGCTGAGTCGGCTAAATCGACGTGATGCAGCGCACTACGTGACTAGGGCTCCTGATTTAGAACAACTTGTTCCCCCGCCAGCATGGGTGGTGGAAAAGCTAGTACCACCCCGCAAGTTACAAGAAGGGGGAAGATCAGCTTCAGACGCATATCTTAAGTTGAATAATGAGCGTGTTCATGAATTGCGCTCTTGGTGGGTAAGTGAAATGCTCCAAAGTAGAACGCCCTTGTCAGAAAAAATGACGCTTTTTTGGCATAATCATTTCGCTACCAGCCAAGAAAAAGTAAGTTTGACGCCGCTACTTTATCTCCAAAATAAAACGATTCGCTTGTACGGGATGAAAAATTTCGGAATTCTACTTCGCGAGATGGCTCGTGATCCCGCATTGCTGGTATATTTGGACGGGATAAACTCAAAAAAAGAGGCACCAAATGAAAATTTTGCGCGAGAGGTTTTTGAATTATTTTCACTTGGTCAAGGCAGTTATTCAGAAATAGATGTCAGAGACGCGGCCCGTGCATTCACCGGTTGGACTATAGATCGTGATTCTGGAAACTACTTTTTTCAACCGGAGTCACATGATGTTGGCGAAAAAACAATTCTTGGCAAAACTGGTAATTTTACAGGAGAGCAAGTTATCGATCTGATTTTACAACGACCGGAAACTGCAGTATTTATAGTTCGGAAATTGTGGCGTGAGTTTGTGTCTCCGCATCCAAATGAAGCTGTTGTTACATACTTGGCGAATCAGTTTCGGTTTAATCAATACGATGTAGCTCAATTAATGCAGAGTCTTCTAGAAACGGACGAGTTTTACGCGTTCGAGAATCGTGGAACACTCATAAAATCGCCAATTGAATTGTTGGTTGGGATTGTGAAAACTCTCGGATTGACTGAAATGAGTCCGCTCACCATCTCGACGTTAGCATCGGAACTTGGGCAAGGTTTGTTTACACCGCCCAACGTCAAGGGATGGTTGCAAAATGAAGGATGGATTAATAGCGCGTCGTTACTCCGGCGGAAGCAGATCTTACATCAATTATTCAATGTTGAACCTTGTCGCAGTGGAGCAGCAGTATCGATGGAAAAATTAGTGCCCCTAGATTTTGATTTGCTGGACGTAAAATCATCGCCAAATAATGATTTGCCTGTTTGTGATATGGCTGGCGCTTTCAAGGTTGCGAGAGCCGTTGCTAAGTCCAGCAATCGAGTGTTAATACAACAAATAATGCTGCCAATTGCGCCAGTAAACATAGTGTTTAGCGACCTTCCTGATATGATCAAAATTGGAGGTAACTTAGCAAAAAAATATGACGAATTAACACCTGAGGAAGCACTTGGTTTTGTGAAAAACTTAGCACTTGATCCGGTGTATCAATTAAAGTGACAAGTAAGTAATCCTTGCCGATAAATCATTCGCTATAATTTTTTCCGGATGACCTACGGTGTTACGGTATGGATTCCGATATTTGGTGGGTGTAGTAAACGCTTGCATTTGGCGCATGTAAATAATGCCTGCATTTAGCGCGTGTAATAAAAGTATTCGTTTGAAGCTGCGCTAAAGGAAAAATACTAAGCGTTGAGAGTTTCCCTCTCGCCATTACGTAAACCTAAGTAAGGACCAATTTTTGGTCATTCAACGGAGTTTACGGTCATGGCAATTTTTCAACGTGTTATCCCACGCATTAGATTCAGCGCTTTAACGTTTGGATTGGTGCCCGGATTGGTGTTTGTGGTGATATCCACAATGTCTGCGGTAGCCGCTGCGGCTCCACCCGCTGCACAAACGATCACCACTATCGCCGGCCGCCCCGGTGAAGAGGGTGGCGCTGGCAATGGCGACGGCGGGCAGGCGCTATTGGCATCTTTGTATCAGCCAGCGCTGCTGAGCCGTGATATCAACGGAAATTTACTGATTGCCGAATCTGGTGCGTATCGGGTGCGCAGCGTGGATGCATCCGGCATTATTACCACTTTTGCTGGCAATGGCGGTGCTGGTTCAACCTTGGATAATGGTTTGGCAACCGCGGCAGAGCTAGGCACTGTGTACCAAGCGCTTTCTGATCGCGCAGGTAATGTTTATATTCTTACTGATGCCAGCGTGATTCGTAAAGTGGATAGTAGCGGCATCATCACTACTTACGCAGGTACGCGAGTCAGCGGTTACAGCGGCGATGGTGGCTTAGCCACAGCGGCACAAATTTCTACAGCCAGTGCTGCCGCGTTTGATCAATACGATAATCTTTATTTTGTTGATTTTTATAATCACGTCATTCGTAAAATTAGCCCTTCGGGCATCATTAGCACCGTAGCCGGTACTGGCGCTACCGACTATAACGGGGAGGGCATTGATGCGACTGCCGCCAATTTTTTCTACCCATCGGCCATTGCTATCGGTGCTGATGGCAGTATTTACGTGGGCGATGCCGGTAATGCCATCGTGCGAAAAATTACCCCTGATGGAAAAATAAATACGATTGCCGGTATCCCAAATTCTCCCGGTTATAGCGGTGATGGTGGTGCCGCTACTGCAGCGGAATTAAATAGCATTTGTTCTATTGCGCTTGATAGTGCTGGCAATGTTTATTTCTGCGACGGGGCAAATAACCGTGTGCGTAAAATAAGTGCTGATGGCATTATTTACACCATCGTGGGCAACGGCGTAAACTTCAATTCTGGTGATGGCGGGTTAGCGTCGCAAGCTAGTATTAATGGCCCGCATGGCGCGTTTGTGGATGCCGATGGTAGCGTTTTGATCTCTAGCTATAGCGGCGGCGTAGTGCGCAAAATTTTTGCGCCTAGTTTAAGTTTGAGCGCTAGCGATACCGCACCGCTACCCGGTCAATCGGTCACGTTTACGGCGCAGTTAGTGGATGCCACGCTCACCGGCACGATGACGTTTCGCCTTAACGGGGTTGATATTGTTGGGTGCGTTGCGGTGCCAATTACCACGGGGCGCGCAGTCTGCATCAGCCGTTTTAGCGGTGCTGGAGTGCAGCAAATTTCTGCAGGCTATTCGGGTGCGGAAATATTGCCGCGCCCTAAACGTGGTGCCTACGCCACTATTGGTGCTACCGCTAGTTTAAATCTCACTGTGCCGAGTGGTACGGTAACGCTCACCTTGTTAGTAAACAGTGCCACTGCCGCATTGGGTAGCATTAGCCCAGAGGGAGATACGGTCACGCAACTTGGAAACCGAATTGGCTTTAGCGTTAGCGCTGCACCACGTCATGTGATGCGCTTCTCCAGTGATTGCAGCTTCAAACAAATAAGCCCAGCAATACCCTTTGTACCGAATGGCGTCGGCACCCAAACCTATTTAACCGATGCGCTACTCAATTCTTGCCGAGTAGAAGCAGCTTTTGTTCCGCTGATTCCAAAGGTGCAAGTAGCGAGTTTGGCGGCGGCAAATGCGTTTTTAATCGATGTTGAAAAACGTAATGAGTACCTAGCACCGGTGGCGGCTGCTACGGCTAGTAGTACCGGTGCGGCAATGACGTTCACCGCATGGGTTACCGATATTGCTGGCGTACCGTATCCCAGCGCTAGTAATGTCATTACATTTTTTGCCGATGACGTGCCGATTACGGGTTGCGTTGCTATGCCGCTGAATTTTCATGCGAGCGCCGTACGCCATATACGCACAGCCAATTGCACAACGGCCTTTGCAAGCGCCAAGAATGTGGTGATTACGGCGCGCTTCGCAGGTGATACCTATAACTTTCCAGCAGCGAGCGATGGGCTTAATCATCGGGTTGTTGGCGCACCGTAACGCAGAACCGTAAATTATTTTGCTTGCAGTGAGAGTTTTGCTAACGCCAAAGCGTAAATCTAAATAAGCACGGTATTTTTTGAGTTTTATGTAATGCCAATTCATCCCAAACCGCATCACCTCAATATCAACTAGGAGAACACAATGAAAACGATTTTTACTAAACTTAGCGTTTTATCAATTTTTGCCTTGTCATTAACAGCCATGCCAGCAATGGCCGATGCGGATGACGACAAGTGGATTGCCAAATGCGTAAAAGACAATAAAGACGAAGGTGCTAAAGAATCCGTGGTGCTCAAATACTGCACGTGCATGAATGACAAGATGGATAAAAGTGAAACCGCCTCCATCACCACATGGGAAAAAAACCCATAAAAAAGAAACAGCCGAATGCAGCAAAGAAGCGGGATGGAAATAGCGTTTGGCTGATTTTTTGGATTTTCTGCCAAAGTGAATACTTTTTGGCAAGCAATAAATACCGGCATCTCGGGGCAGTTTTGTCTTGAGAGGCCGGTATTTTCGCCTATTTTTTCAAAAGGCGGATATCACTACTACTGCTATACTCCAAGCTTAAGCGCATGTATTACTTGGAGCCAACGCACATGAGCCTGCCGCCCAGTGATAAAGCTTCCCTTACCAATTTGCTGCAGGCGTGGCAGCAAGGCGATGGTGCGGCGTTTTCAGAAGTGTTTGACCAAGTATATGGTCAGCTAAAAAAGATTGCCGCGCAACGCTTGCGCGATGTGGCCGGTGACAGCACCTTATCGCCAACTGAACTGTTGCATGAGGCCGTGTTGCGCATTGTTGATGCGCCCAAAGATTGGAAAAATCGCGCCCACTTTTTTGCCACCATGTCGCTTACTATTCGTTCTACCTTGGTTGACCATGCGCGCACCGCAGCGGCAGAAAAACGCGGTGGTGGGCATTTTAATGTGACCTTGACGGACGCCATTGCGGGTGAAGATTCGCAAGTCACCGATTTATTGGCGCTCGATCAAGCGTTAACTGGGCTAGAAAAAATTGATCCGCGTGGCAGCGAAGTGCTACATCTAACTTATTTTGCTGGATTAGAGCGTGAAGAAATTGCCACCGTGCTAGATATATCGCGCGCCACCGTTGACCGTGAATTAAAATTTGCGCGTGCATGGTTGCACACTACCTTAGGTTATGGAATCTAGTCGCTACGCCACGGCTAAAGTGCTTTTTGGGGAAGTATGTGATCTCCCGAAATCCGAGCAAATAGCGCGTTTACAGGCATTAACTGACGACGCAGAACTTATTGAGTATGTTCAGCGTTTGCTGCTACAAGACGATACCCATCATCCACGCGTTGCGCGTTCGCTACTGCATAGCTTAAATACGGTTGCCAGCACCGGTGAGGAAGTAAAAGTAGGGCAAGTTTTAGGCGCATGGAAACTTGTTCAAGAAATTGGCCAAGGGGGGATGGGGCAAGTGTTCCGTGCCCAGCGTGTGGATGGCCACTTTGAGCAAACCGCCGCCATAAAATTGTTGCATGGTATACCGAGTGCCAAGGCGCTTGAATATTTAGCGCGTGAGCGGCAAATTTTGGCTGGGCTTACGCATTCCAATATAGCCAGACTTTATGATGGTGGTGCTACGCCCCAAGGCCAGCCGTATCTGGTGATGGAGTATGTCGAAGGCGTGAGTCTGGACCGCTATGTGCGCACAGCTAAGCTTAGCGTTGTGGCGGTTTTGAGGTTAATGATTGACGTGTGTAGTGCTGTCAGCTTTGCGCATCAGCGCCTAATTGTGCATTGCGATATTAAGCCCAGCAACATCTTGGTGACACCAGTGGGCAGGCCGATGTTGCTCGATTTTGGTATTGCCAGATTGTTGGAAGTGGGTGAACACGCTGACGCCGTACCCGCAGCGGCCTTTAGCGCAGAAATTCGCCTAAGCCGTGACCCAGATAGTCGCGGCACGCAAACTAAAGCACGCGCATTTACGCCAAAATACGCTAGCCCGGAGCAGCGTAGCGGTGGCAGACTGACTACCGCAACCGATGTATTTAGTTTAGGTAGGATGCTTGAGGAATTGCTTATTTATGCCGTAGAGAAGCATGATAGTAGGCCATCTTCCGGCATAACTAAGATAGCAAAACTACCTTTAGAGTTACGCGCCATCGTTATTAAAGCCACAGAAGACGATGCCGCAAAGCGCTACACCACAGCCAATGAATTAGCGGCTGATATTGATCACTATTTAAAGTGTGAACCGCTTAAGGCTCTAGCCAATACTACAAGCTACAAAGGCTGGAAGTTTAGCCAGCGCAATTGGCCGTGGCTTGCTGTCGCCAGTATTTTTGTGTTGGGTTTAGTCTATGCTACTGACCGTATTGTAAGGGAACGCGATCGTGCAAAAGCCGCTGAATTAATCGCGCTAAATGAACGTGATGCCACGAAACAAGCGAAGAGCATTGCCGAGAACGCCCGCGATGGTGCGCAGACTGCGCGTACCCAGGCTGAGGCTGCGCGTGATCAAGCTGCTAACGCTGAAATGGTGGCGGCACAGCAACGTGACCGGGCTCAAGGAGCAGAAAAAACCGCATTGCGCGAGCGTGATCGCGCCAAATTGGCAGAAGGCCTAGCATTGGTCGAACGCAACCGCGCTAGCCAAGCAGAAGCGAACACCTTGCAAACCAATGATTTTTTAATCTCCGTTTTCTGGGGTGGTGAGCCGACAGCCAATGCTGGAAACGTTCCGGTTTCTGTTCTGCTCGAAAGGGCGGAAGCCAGATTAGAAAGCGAGCTAAAAGGTCAACCGCAGGTGCAAGCGCGGCTTTATTCCACTTTAGGCAGAATTCAGCAAAAAATGGCTGCATTCGTAAAAGCCGAGCAGCTGCATAAGCGCGCCATTGAAATACAGCGAAATTCATTATCCGAAATTTCTGCGTCGTTACCCTCGCCGCAAACAGAAAAAGGTGGCCAGCTTGCCTTAGCCTCGCAGCTATTTGCGCTGGCCAACGAGTTAAACATCAATAACAAGTATGCCGATGCGCTGCTTGCCGCGCGGGAGTCCTTAGCGCTGCGCGAAAAATATACCGCTGAGAAATCGCTTGCGGTTGGCAAATCATTGAGCCAAGTAGGGCAAATTTTAATGAATGTAGGCAGTCGAAAAGAAAGTTTGGCTTTCATTGAGCGCGGGCTTGCCATCATTGAAGCTGCGTCTCCTGAAGGTGATGAGATGGCCTATGCGCTGGCGAACTTTGCTTGGCTGTTGCATCGCCAAGGTGATGCAGTACGTGCTGAAGCGCTGGCATTGCGCGCCTTGGCTTTGCGGGTAAAACAGGGAGGCTCCATCGATGCACCCTTAGCTATTAAGCAACGCGAGGAT
>JANMDR010000009.1:0-5071 GCA_031376425.1 Betaproteobacteria bacterium | reverse complement strand
ATTCGTTGGCTTGCCATCAACGCGGTCACGGCGACTATTTTTGTCCTGACGATCGCTACGTCCCTCAGTACGTCCTTCATTACGTCCCTTCGCGCCGCGTTCGCTCCGATCATTGCGACCTTTACCACCACGGTCACCACGATCATTGCGGTCTTTGCGCTCGCCACGTTCGTTTTTATTGTTATCACCCCGCGCGGACGTACCGCGTGCTGGTGTCGCGGCTACCGGTGCGACTTCAGGTGTAGAGGTGCCCGAGAAGAACCCAGTAATTTTCTGCCATAAGGTTTTTTCAACCACCGCAATTGGCGCAGCCACTTTATTACGATTGCTTTCAACCGGATCAGCCGCCATTGGCGCAGGTTGCGAAGGTGTAATGCCTTTTACGATAGGCACCGGACGCTCGGTAGGCTTGGCATCAGATTCTGGTTTACCTTTGTTGTGTCCATTGGTCTTTTCGGTCGGTACTTCAGCCGATGGCTTGGACATCATTTGATAGCTAGGCGTGCTTGTTTCCAATTTTTCGGAATCGGAACGTAAACGCTCTAGCTCATAGTTTGGTGTTTCAAGATGAATATTTGGAATCAGCAATACATTTACGCGGAAACGCGTTTCGATATTGTGGATTTCTTGGCGTTTTTCATTGAGCAAGAAAGTGGCGACGTCTACCGGTACTTGCGCATGCACGGCACCCGTATTTTCTTTCATCGCTTCTTCTTGGATGATGCGCAAGATGTGCAAGGCACTCGATGCGGTATCGCGAATATGGCCAACACCGTGGCAGCGCGGGCACGGCATATAGCTTGATTCCGACAGCGCGGGTTGCAAACGTTGGCGCGATAATTCTAGTAGGCCAAAGCGTGAAATTTTACCCGTCTGTACCCGTGCACGATCATAGTGCAGTGCATCGCGTAAACGGTTTTCTACTTCGCGTTGGTTTTTGGTTGATTCCATATCAATGAAATCGATAACGACCAAGCCGCCCAAGTCACGCAAGCGCAATTGGCGGGCAATTTCATCGGCTGCTTCGCAGTTGGTGCGGAATGCGGTTTCTTCAATATCACTACCGCGTGTTGAGCGGGCAGAGTTTACGTCTACCGATACCAGCGCTTCGGTGTGGTCAATAATGATCGCGCCACCGGATGGCAGGGTAACGTCACGACGATAGGCGGTTTCAATCTGATGCTCGATTTGAAAACGCGAAAATAATGGCACGTCGTCTTTGTACAGCTTTACTTTTGAAACATTCGCGGGCATCACGGTAGACATGAATGACTGCGCTTGTTCAAAAATTTCTTGCGTATCAATCAGAATTTCACCGATATCGGGCTGATACAAATCACGAATCGCACGTACTACTAAGCTTGATTCAAGATAAATAAGTTCTGGTGCCCGTACTTGTTTACCGGCACCATCAATGGCTTCCCAAAGCTGTAATAAATAGCTTAAATCCCATTGTAATTCTTCGGCTGTGCGGCCAATGCCAGCGGTGCGAGCGATAATGCTCATGCCGTCAGGTACATTTAATTGATCTAGTGTTTCGCGAAGTTCAGTGCGGTCATCACCTTCCACACGGCGCGAAACACCGCCGCCACGTGGATTATTAGGCATCAATACCAAATAACGGCCAGCCAGAGAGATATAGGTCGTCAGCGCAGCGCCTTTGTTGCCGCGCTCGTCCTTTTCCACTTGTACCAAAATTTCGGTGCCAACTTTAAGGGTTTGCGCAATGCGCGCGCGCGTACCATCGCCATCTTCGCCTTGTACATACTGGCGGGATAATTCTTTAAACGGTAAGAAACCGTGGCGGTCAGCACCGTAATCTACAAATACCGCTTCGAGCGATGGCTCAACGCGGGTTACCGAGGCTTTGTAAATATTGCTTTTTTTCTGTTCTTGCCCTGCAGACTCAATATCTAAATCGACGAGTTTTTGGCCTTCTACAATCGCTACGCGAAGCTCTTCGGCTTGGGTGGCGTTAAATAACATGCGTTTCATGTTGTTCTCCTTCTCGCGCTTTAATTCGGGAAGAGAGAGCAGAAAAGGGTGCATGTTGATTTTGCGGTTGTGCCGGAATACTGCTATGGTCGTATTGCTGTTTTAAGCGGCCTCAATCTATAAACGGCGCTTGCGAAGCGGCAATACGGCAAACAAAATCCCCTGAAATTAATAACCAAGACGCAATGATTATCATTGATCCGGTTAAGCAATTCCAGCATCAGATTTATAGCTTGCTGCGCTTACAAACTCGCAGCATCGTTTTTCTTTTTTTAAAAAACGGAAATGCAGCGCGCAAAACTAAATCTCTAATGTACAACCCTTAGCAACCTAGTGAGATATCTGCTATGCGGCCTATGCGTTTCGTGTAAAAACTTCACGACCAACAAAAAAACGACAGTAGGGAATATCACCACTAAGCTACTTTCTTTGAATTCAAACACACTCATGGCATTGCCCGATGATGAAATTGAATTCAAAGCAAAATCAAAAACTGTATAGACTGCACGCGGAGGAGAAAACTTCGACCTCGTGCAAACTATCTTACCTTTAGTGCCCCAAACACTTTCAGAGTTTGAGCGCGTATTTCGTTTGGTGTCACCAGTTATTATCGGATGGGTACAAAACCGATCGTTTTTCTAAATGCTGTTAGTTCATCAAGGCTGACAGTAGGTTTTTTAACTGTGCGGCTCGATTTTCCGTAACGCCATATAGCTGAAATAAACAATTGATCGTTGCGCTATCGCCGTAGTGTGCAAAGAATGGTTACACTAGCTTGATGCGCTTTAAAAACAGGCCGCCAAATTTGGTTTGCCGGAAACTTCGCAGCAAACACAGTAAAACAGAATGCATGTTAAAACAATCAATCGTTCAAAATCAACGAGATAAGAGTATAACCGAAGATGGTTTCTAGCGGAAAACAAAAGTTTCAATCAGCACAGCAATCTGCCGCCCGCGCCTTGGCACAAGTGAAAGTATTTGCCAAACCAGCGGTTAAAGACACTAAAGCAGCAGCGCCTGCTGGAGGTAGTGGTGCTAAGACAACAGCACAATCAGCCCCGCGTGAGCAGGTTGTGGTGGCGGCAAAAGTTGAAATGGTGACGATTGATGACAATTCAGCCGGTCAGCGGATCGATAATTTTTTGCTGGCGCGCTTAAAAGGTGTGCCAAAAAGCCATGTTTATCGCATAGTGCGTGCCGGTGAAGTGCGGGTTAACAAGGGGAGGATCGATGTGACCTATCGTCTTGTGGAGGGCGATATCGTCCGTGTGCCACCCGTGCGCATGGCCGCTCCTTTACCTGAAAATCAGCTAATTACGGCTAAAAAGCTGGCATCTGTACCTAACTTCACCATATTGTATGAGGATGATGCGTTTTTTGCGATCAATAAACCAGCCGGATATGCGGTACATGGTGGCAGCGGTTTAGATTTTGGCGTGATTGAAGCCTTGCGTGCCGCACGGCCAGCGGCGCATTTTTTGGAACTGGTACACAGAATTGATCGGGAAACGTCGGGTATCCTGCTTATCGCTAAAAAACGTAGCGCCCTCACGGGATTGCATGCGCAATTGCGCGGTGAGGGTCAAACGCGGGTGGACAAGCGCTATTTGACCTTGGTAAAAGGTAAATGGCCTGACGAAGTGCGCAATGTCCGTGCGCCGCTACATAAGGTAGTTGCGGCCAATGGCGAACGTCGGGTATTTGTAGATGAGGAAAAAGGCCAAGCGGCACACACCATTTTTCACCGCCGCGAGCGTTTTGCTACAGCGACCTTATTAGAAGCCGATATTCGCACCGGTCGCACACATCAAATTCGGGTGCACGCCCAACATACCGGGTTTCCGATTCTGGGGGATGATAAATACGGCGATTTTTCGTTGAATAAAGAAGTGGCCGCCAATGTGCGGGGTGGCTTAAAACGGATGTTTTTGCACGCCCACGCAATCACCTTAACGCACCCTATTTCCGGTGAATCGTTAACTATTCGCGCGGCACTGCCCCCAGAGCTAGAAAAGTATTTGGCATTCTTGCGTGCGCAGGAAGAACCTAAATGATGAATCCACCTGCTGACGCTAAGGCAATTACGCCAATTGTGCCAACTATACCAATTGCGCCAATCTTGACGAAAAACTTTGATTTAATCGTCTTCGATTGGGATGGCACCATCATGGACTCCACGGGTTTAATAGCCGAGTGTGTACAGCTTGCGGCGCGCGATCTCGATTGGCCAATACCTGATATCCAAACGGCTAAAAGCATTATTGGCTTGGGCTTAGAGGATGCCGTGGGGCGCTTGTTTCCAGATAAAAAACTAGCCCAATACCAAGAGTTTGCTAAAAAATTTCGTTATTACTATATTACGCGAGACCACGAAGCGCCCTTATATATGGGAATCTCCGACCTTGTGTCAGGAATATACGCGGGTAATTGTCTAACCGCAGTCGCTACGGGCAAGCCGCGCCGGGGGCTGGATCGCGCTTTTGAATATACGGGGCTAAATCAATACTTTCACTTTTCCCGCTGCGCTGATGAAGGCTTTGCCAAGCCGAACCCAGAGATGTTGTTTATGCTGATGGATATCGCTGGGGTGGAGCCAAAACGTACCTTGATGATTGGCGACACCACCTTTGATTTGCAGTTAGCGCACAACGCCGGATGCAAAAGCCTAGCGGTTACCTATGGTGCCCATGATGCCCCGACGCTCCAAACTGTAGCTGCAGAAGCTTATTTGACCGACGTTTCCAGCCTACATAGGTGGATACTGCAACATGGTTAGTTAAGTATGGCCGCATTTATTTGCACCTTAGAAGCGCTCAAATATGCGGCTGAGATCAGTCGTAGTGTGCGCTTCCGCTATGTGCGCACCAGCGGTACTGACATAGGGGATGCCATCGTTGCTGAAGATGCCAGAGAGGGTCAAGCCGCTTTTGTGATTTTGCATAATGATCAGGCGGTGGCGTTTGACAATGTTTGTCCCCATCGCAGTACCGAGCTGGACTGGAATCCGGGTGACGTGTTTGACGAATCAGGGCTATACTTAATCTGCGCTACGCATGGAGCATTGTTTGAGCCCGGC
>JANMDR010000032.1:0-4054 GCA_031376425.1 Betaproteobacteria bacterium | reverse complement strand
GAAATGGCAAAGCTCGCCGGCCCTGCGGCTGACGGCTTAGTTTGTTCCCAAGCTGGCTTGCCAGCCGCTGCGTCAGGCAAAGAGTTTTTGACTGCGTTTAACGCAAAATACGTAGAAGTTAAGCAATACGCCCCGTATTTTTATGACGCGACAATGGCCGTTGTTGAAGCCATCAAGAAATCGAAATCCACTGACCCTGCTAAATTTGGCCCAGAAATTTTCAACGTAAGTTTTGCTGGTGCAACAGGCAAAGTTGAGTTTGATGCTAAGGGTGATCGTAAAGATGCTGAAATTACCATCTTCAAAATGACCGATGGCAAAATTGCCCCTATCTCCATCGTTAAAGCCGGTGTAGCCACTGCCTACGGTGCGCCAGCAGCCGCTCCAGCGGCACCAGCGGCAGCACCAGCACCAGCGGCAGCACCGGCTCCAGCGGCAGCACCAGCCGCCGCTCCTGCAGCACCGATGAAGAAGTAATTTTTAGTACGAAGTAAATTTAGGTAATACCAATGCGACGTTGATTTATTTCAGCGTCGCATTGTTTTTTTGCGGGGTTATGTTTTTATGATGTTAGGTTGTTGCGCCTTTGTATCTGATTGTGCATGAGTGTAAGCAAGTGTGGATGCGCTCAGTTTGTAAAGCCGCTATAACCGTTGTAAATACGATGGTTCATCGTCCAAAACCGCAACCAGTCGCACAATAGACATAATTACTTGCTAACGGCGTCCATTATTACTAGACTACGAAGCTTGTTCAGTAGTTGATAAGGTGAAAGTCCATTGCACGTCGTTGAATGTAGTGCCACTGCAAGACGTAATTAAAGTAAAAAGCCCCTTCGACAAAATTGAAGTGCGCGTAGCCCGACACAATTAACCCTGTTATGAAAGGTAGTATATGAACAGAATCAGAAAATCCTTACTCGCCGCCGCGTGTATTTTGCCCGCGCTAGGCATGATGGCAGGTGCTGCACAAGCGCAAGCAACGCAGCAAGTTAAAACCATTGAAGTAACGGTGCCGTATTTGCAAGCCGGTAAAATTCCGGTGGAAACATTTGTGCGTAGGGCGGAGTTTTCGTCCATGGTAATGTCGCCGGACGGCAAGAAGCTTGCTGCACTCGCGCCATTTAAGGGCCGTAACAATCTAGTTGTTATCGATCTTGTTAAGCGCACCCGAAATGTGATCACATCGTTTGAAACAGTGGATGTCGCAGTAATTAGCTGGGTCAACAACGACCGCTTGTTCATGCGTGTTGCAGACGGGCAAGATGTAACAGGTCGATTTACCTTCCGCGGTCAGTACGCCGTAAATTCGGACGGTGCCGAGCTACGTGACTTAACTCGCATTGGTGAATCTATAAGTTCAATACGTGGCGAGGGTAAAACAGTATTGTTCGATATCAGATCACGCGTTCCAGAGTCGCATGACATCATCATTTCTGCATCGTTGCGCACGCGCGACAGTGATGATCTTTACCAATTGGATACCAAGACTGGAAAACTAAAATTATTGACTTTCGATAGCCCAGGCCGCGTAAGCAAATGGGTGATGGACAGAAATCGTGTGCCACGTATCGCAGTGCGCAGCGAAAAACGCGAATCTCTTTCTAAACCTACCAAATCGACGCTTTGGCATAGATCGGCAGAGGGTGCGAAATGGGAACAGTTTTTTGAGCATGATAATGATTCCGCCGCAGAGCAAATTGATCCGCTTAATTTTGATTTCGATAACTCCACTCTGTATGTCGCCTCCAATGTCGGGCGTGATAAATCTGCCATTTATAAGTTCGATTTGGCCACTAAAAAATTGGGTGAGTTAGTTTTTGAAGATGCACTCATCGATATTGAGGGTGGGTTACTGTTTAGTGATACAAAGAAAAAATTAGTGGGTATTCGCTACAGTCCTGATATTCCAAGAGTAAAATGGTTTGATGAGGAAAGCGATAAGTTTCAGCGTCAGATTGATGCTACTTTTCCAAAGACTTATAACGACATCAGCGGGTCTGACGCAAAGGATGGCCTACGCTTAATATTTGCACGTTCCGATGTTGACCCAGGTGAATATCACCTTTACGATGATGCGAAGAAAAGCCTAGAGAGCTTGGTGCGGACACGTGAATGGATTTCGCCAGAGATTATGTCACCGCGAAAGTTTATTCAGTATAAAGCGCGTGATGGTCGTATGATTCCAGCGTGGCTGACTATCCCAAAAGGTAGTTCTGGTACCGCTCTGCCGTTGATCGTGCATATTCACGGTGGGCCGCGGGCACGTAGTTATTATGGAACAGCTTGGGGTCGTACACCTTACGCGCAGTTCTTCGCTTCGCGTGGTTATGTAGTGCTTGAACCTGAGCCACGGGGATCAACGGGTTTTGGTCGCTCGCACGATATTTCCGGTTATAAAAAGTGGGGCGACACTATGCAAGATGATTTAACTGACGGTGCTTTGCATTTGGTTAAGGAAGGCATTGTTGATAAGTCACGCATGGGTTTATTTGGCGGAAGTTATGGTGGTTATGCCACATTGCAAGGCATGGTAAAAGAGCCTGATCTTTTCAAAGCTGGATTCGCTGTAGTTGCCGTATCCGATTTGTTTGTTTTGCAAAACGTGACGTATTCCGATACAGCACAACTTAGCGATTATCTAGACTCAGATTTTAAGCGTTGGGTTGGCGATCCGGTTGCCGATAAAGCGCAGATGACATTGACATCACCAGCGTTAAATGCAGATAAGGTCAAAGGAAAAGTTGCGATTGTGATGGGTTCCGATGACGTTCGTGTACCGCTTATTCACGGTGAGCGGATGCGTGATGCCTTGGAAAAGGCTGGTAATCCTGCTGAATGGCGGGTTTATACTGGGGAAGGTCACGGCTTCAATAAAGACGTTAACGTGATTGATCACGCTAAGCATTTTGAAGCGTTCTTCGCGAAGCATTTGAAGTAAGGCGCTAGAAACAAGCGTTTAAAAAGGCACCCTCGGGTGCCTTTTTAATTTCTAATTCCTAACGTGGCACCCATCGTTTTACCTTCTTGAGTGCGCGGCAAAATGCTGACGATGTCGGCGATATTTTTGATATCGGCAGCTTTGGCAATTTTGTCTGCATAGCGCTTGGCGATGGCTTGTGCTAGTTCGTTTGCGGTCATGGCGCTAGGTATGTCTATGCCTGAACTGGTTGCGGTTGAGGCTTCGCTCAACATAATTCTTTCTGCATCTAACGCGGGTTGGGTTGTCACCCAATCAAGCAATGCGCCAATATCTTTAATGGCATTCTCCTGTGCGCTATTTTTGCCTGCGGTAAAAAACGCTTTGCCAAAACCACTGCTGCCACGGATATTTGGGTAAATTACGGCGATGCCAAGCACGTTAACAAAATAATTATCCCTTCCGATAAAACTAGGTTTGAATTGGTTGTTGTCATCATTGGCTAGCTTGACAATGACAGGTCTTTTGCCGGGGAATTTTGTGGTATCAGGGGCGTAGTAAAAGCCGGTGATCGTCGTTTTATCGAAACTTTTCCACGAGATGGATTGGGGTTCTACAAAGTCCATCGGGTTTAGTTCAACGCTGGCGCTATTGCTCCAGCGGCTAACGCGGCCACCTACTTGTACGGTGAAGACATCGCGCGGGCCGCGAGCGGACGCAAGGGTAAAACCAAGTACCGTTTTGGCAGAGAATGGTTTTTTATTGGTTTCTATCCCGTCAACGCCTTCGCTATCATCCTCATCCAATGCGCCGCGCCAGCGCAGGCCACTAATTTCGCCCGATACTAATGGCGGGCGTGGCAACTCTTTGAAGCTAGTTAAGTCTAGAAAACGTAGCCCATTGCCGCCCTGTTCGTTGGTAATTAAGGCAACACGATTTTGCCTTATGGAAATGAGAAATTCATCAATATCGAAAGCAAATTTGCTTAAAATTTCCATTTTGCCGGTAGCGATGTCGAGCTTAGTTAAGCGCTTGAAGTCGCTATCAATATTGGAGAGTAGATAAAGGCTTTTTCCGTCTTCAGAATACCTTGGAGATGCCAATAAATAGGGTGCCTTAAGAGGGGTGCTGGATA
>JANMDR010000003.1:0-23351 GCA_031376425.1 Betaproteobacteria bacterium | reverse complement strand
AGAAAATAACGACTAACAAGCGCAAAGGCGCGTGATTTAACTGCGAAAAGTACATTGATTTCGCTCAATCAACTTAGAAATTCTTCAACGCTGCGCTAGCGCTCAAATTCATCGGGTTTTATGTGGTTGTGCAGAGGTCTTGTCCTAGCAGCCTGTCGGAGCGTGGCTATCGGAATTAAAATTTGGCTGCGCCGAGCCAGATTTTGCCCATTTTTTACGTCAATATCGAGCATATTGACTCAAAAATGGGTGAAATATGGGTCGCGCAGGCGAGTTTTAAACCGATAAAGCTACGCTCCGACAGGCTGCTAGCATGCCGCTTAAAACATCATGGCTCAAAGCATCATGGTGCCAACCAGCGCTGGGCTTCCCCGCGTAGCCAGCCACCACGTACGCCAACCAAGGTTTGCAAATGCGCACTTTCAATGATCGGCCATTTAGCGGTGACGGGTAATAATTTATCGCGTAGCCACGGCAATATCGTTTGCTCGCTTTGAAACAGCGGCGTTAATAAGCGGCTGGCAGCACCGTAATAGTGCAGATGCGGCTTACGCAGACGGGTGTATTGCGCCAATGCCTCAGCAATACTGTTATATTTCCTGATGACGCTGGCTAAAGTGACTGCATCAAGCAGCGCCATGTTGGTGCCCTGCCCTAATTGTGGACTGGTGGCGTGTGCGGCATCACCAATCACCACGCAATTGTGGGTGTGGTATTGAGGCATAACCACATCGGCGTAATGCGCCCATGTGAGTTGTGCAGCATCGGTGATTTGCGCGAGTAGAGCTACGCAATTTGGGTTTAACTGCAGTACTTGCGCCTTCCACGCTTCCAGACCATTGCTGCGCCATGCTGACAGCTGATTACTATGCAAACTCCAAAATAGGCTCACTACTTTTGTGCTGGTATTGGGGATTTGCCCCGTAGGCATGATGCCCATCATTTTGTGGGCGCAATCGTACCATTGCAGTAGCGCGTTTTGTTTGCTGTAGTGGTCATCAATATCCGGAAGTACCGCCCACATCGCCCCCCACGGATAGTCGCGGTGGTGCGCACGCAGGCCGGTTTGCTGGCGCAAAAGTGAATGGGCACCATCGGCAATGATGGTGGCATCATATTGCGGCAACAATGCGGCAAGATCGGTAATTTCCCGCCCAGTGCAGATTTCAACACCTGCTGCTTGCGCGCGATTCCAGAGCGCCTGAAACAACACGCCACGATGCAGACCAACACCATAAGCCTGAGGACGCCATGATTGGTAGTGAATGTCGATAACCGGTTTTTGCTTAGGTGTAACGCCGTAAAGCCAATCAATTTTGGCACCTTGGCGCAATACTTCAGCTTCGATGCCCAGTGCCCGCATTGCTGCCAAACCTGTGGGCTGAATCAACACGCCTGCACCGATTGACGCTGGCTCAGCAAACTTTTCAAGCACGGTAACACGATGACCATCACGCGCCAACATAATGGCGCTAGCGAGCCCCGCAAATCCTGCACCCACGACGGCGATGTTTTGCTTGCGCATTATCTTTTTCTTATTGGTAATGGCACTATTTCAGCTTGCTGGCTTACTAGTTTAAGGTGCCCACAAATAACGCACCCGCTAGTAGGGCACCTCAAACCTATATATCAATTTAGTCGCTACCGCATGTTGCCAGTGTGACCCAATGAATAACGACCGGGCTGCGGCCATACCGTTAAACCGTGCGGTTCTTTACCCACTTTTACGATATCTACTTTTCCAGTGGTCGTTTCAAAACGATAAACCACATGATCGTAACGGCCTGAAAGCCATAGGTATTTACCGTCAGCGCTAACATTACCCATATCAGGGCTACCGCCACCGGCGATTGGCCAATTATCAACTACTTTACCGCTCGCAAAATCAATAACTGATACGCTGCCTTTACCACCCGGCTTACCGCGAATTACATTACTGCCGCGATTAGCGACATAAAGTTTCTTACCATCGCGACTCGGATATAGCCCGTGCGCGCCTACACCTGTGGGCACGAAGCCAATTTGCTTGAAAGTTGCACCATCCACCACATGCACGCCGTCAGCCATCATATCGGCCACATAATAAGTGCTGCCATCGGGTGAAGCGCGAATGTCTTGCGGCATACCAGGCGTAGTGCAAATTTCACCGCTGCCTTTAGGATCAGCGATGTAACGCGGTTTTTTGCCCGGAGTAGCAATAGCGGCGAGTGCATCGGGCCGGTTAAAGTATTGGCTTAACTTTATGGTGGCGAGCACTTTACGTTCTACCAAATCAATTTTGGTAACGGAACCATTAAATTCGCAAGTAAAAAATGCGAAGCGGCCATCAATTGAGAAATCCGCGTGGTTAATACCCGCGCACTTTGGAGTGGGAATCGTGTATGCCATTTTCATGGTGACCGGATCACGAAAATCGAGGCGCTTATAAGCCTCAGCCACGATAATGGCGAACTTACCATCTGGTGTCCAATACATATTGTAGGGATCATCCACTGGAATTGAAGCACCAGGCTTGCTGGTTTTAGGATCAATGGGCGTTAGGCTACCATCGGTGCGGCCTTCGGCATTATTGGCTACCCACAAAGTACGCATATCCCATGAGGGCACGACGTGTTGGGGGTGAATACCAACCTTAAAAGTGTTAAGCACCTTTAAGGTTGCGGGGTCAATGACCGACACCGTATTTTCGCCGCGATTCGGCACATAAACCCGTGGTAATGCACCGGCGACGGCCGCACTCATGCTCTTTGCAGTGGTATCGCCATATAGGTTTTTAGCATCGTTTACCTGCGGCGTGCCGGGGAAGGCCATCGTGATAGCGGATGCGGGCGCAGCAACCACTTTAGCTTGTGAGGCAGTAGCGGGCTGGGCCAATGCTTGGCCTCCTAAACTAAGTGTGGCGAGCGCCAGTAATGTTTGCGACTTAAATTTGATCTTCATATATTACCTTTTGGTGTTAACTACAAAAATTCTAAATCCTAAATGTGGCAGAAAAGTGATTATCTATCGCTATTATCGCGCAGCGATGGCCGTTCGTATTGCCTTTACTGTTTGTTCCACAATAATTTGTACGCCGAGCTGACCTAGTGCTGCGGTGGAGGGCGTTGGATCACCAGTAACCCCCCCAGCCGCACCTTCTTTTACTGCCTGTGCAAAGCGATCACGGCGCACCAGTGACTCATCTGTCGCTAACATGAGCGACGTATCGGCTGCACCTGCGTGCATGCCAATTTGCTTATCAGCAATGCCATTGGCTTTTAACGCCTGCACATAGGCGGTTTGGGTGGCGCGATAATATTCTGCAATGAAATGGGCACGCGCTTTCCCATCTTTTTTCCAAGCCGCGTTCAATTTTACAGCAAGCTCTTTTACCAGCGTTTGATAACCGCCATGCTCGCCAATAAAAACAATATCGGTGAAGCCATGGACTTTGAAACTCTGTGCGGCACCTTCCAAAATACCTTTAAAGGCGGAATCCGCAACCGTGATAGTGCCAGTCCAACGCATATGCGAAGTAGGGGGGGATAAATTACCTTCAGGCACATAGGCTAACATCGGTGCAATTACCGCATTACCCAGCTGTAGCGCAATTTTTTCTGCCAACACTTTGCCACGTATATTGTGTTTGCCCAGAGCCATGTGTGGGCCATTTTGCTCAGTGCCGCCGATGGGAATAATGATCGTCGTTTTACCTGCACTGATCGCATCACGTAACTCTGTAGAAGTGAAGTCCTCAAGAAATACATAAGTCTTGGGCGGAGCCGCATAGGAGGGAGCTGCATAGGCGGCACCAACGGATGAAAGCGCTAAAAAAAGCAAGAATAATGAGGTGAGTGATAGTTTAAGCATTTGGTCTTTCTAATTTAAAACCCGAGTTCACTACGCTATTGCCGACAACAATGTGGCCGCACGAGCAAGGGTTTCTTCTTTCTTGGCAAAGCAAAAACGAACGACTTTATCATCATGTCCATCATGATAAAACGCGGAAGTCGGAATACAAGCCACGCCTACATCACGTACTAATTTTTGTGCAAATTCTGATGCGGATAAATTACTCTCATGACCAAAACTAGCGCTTACGAAGTAACTACCAGCGCTTGCGTGCCAACGCAGTTTATCACCATCGCTATGCTGCACTTGTGCTAAAAAATAATCGCGCTTAGCTTGATAAAAAGCACTTAATTGCAAATGCGACTCTTGTTGCATGTAAGCAGCTAGGGCATATTGCGAAGGAGTATGTACAGTAAACACGACGAATTGATGGACTTTCCTAAATTCCGCCATTAACCCCTGTGGTGCCACGCAATACGCCACTTTCCAGCCAGTAACATGGTAGGTTTTACCAAATGAAGAAACAATAAATGCGCGCTCAGCAAGCCGTGGATAGCGGGCTACACTTTCATGACGGACATTGTCGAACACCATGTGTTCGTAAACCTCATCGCTAATCAAAATAATATTTGTGGGCGCTAACAGCGCTTCTAGCGCTTGCATTTCTGCGGCCGTCCAGACCGTGGCGGTCGGATTATGCGGCGAATTAATCATGATGGCGCGGGTGCGCGGTGTTATTAGGGCAGCGAGCTCAGCAAAGTTTGGGCGGTAATCTGGGTAGTGCAAACGCGCATAAATTGGCATGCCACCACACAGACGAATAACGGGATCATAGCTATCGTATACAGGCTCAAAAATAATGACTTCATCACCCGGATGCACGATGGCTGTGAGTGCTGTTTGCAGCGCTTGAGTGGCACCTGCGGTAATTGTTACTTCAGTAACTGCATCATATTTAGCGCCGTAAAGACTCGCTATTTTTGTGGCTACAGCTTCGCGCAATTGGCTCACACCGGTCATCGGTGGATATTGATTATGCCCCGCCGCCATTGCATCATGCATATGGCTAAGCAGCTTGGGATCACAATTGAAATCGGGGAACCCTTGACCTAAATTTACCGCGTCATGTTTTGCCGCTAAAGCCGACATTACTGTGAATATAGTAGTGCCAACATGCGGCAGCTTTGATTGCAAGTTTAAGTTTTTAATCATGGCATACAGGTCAAAAAAGCAGACAACTAACCCAACCGCACGGCAGAGGTTCGCGCGGCAGGGCTAATTGTATGAGCTACAAAAAACTAATCTGCTTGCTTACGCAAAAACGCAGGTATATCTAGATCATCCATATTTGTTTTGCTCATCACTGCCGTGCTTACTTGGCGACGATTGCGCGTCACTGTTGGCTGGTCAAAATCAGCATAGTTAATAGCGCCAGCAGGGCTACTTGCCATGCCAACACTAGCACCACCAGCCATTGCCGTATTACCCGATGCAGCTGCTGCTTGGGAACTGGTTGACTGATGACCAAATGCATCATCGGTACCGGTACGACGTGAATCGCTGTAAACAATTTGTGGCTGTTTCTTGGAAACAATATCGCCCAAGCCTGTTGCCACCACGGTAACGCGGAGTTGATCGCCAATAGCTTCGTCAATTACGCTACCAAAAATAACGGTAGCTTCTTCGGCTGAAAAACTACGGATCGTCGTCATCACTTCATTGACTTCTTTTAGCTTTAGAGAACTACTTGCCGTAATATTTACCAATACGCCACGCGCACCTTTTAGGCTTACATCTTCCAGTAAAGGGCTAGCGATAGCTGCTTCCGCCGCTTTTTGTGCGCGATCAGGGCCAGACGCCATAGCCGAGCCCATCATGGCTACACCGTTTTCGCTCATCACTGTTTTTACGTCAGCAAAATCAACGTTAACAATACCTGGACAGTTGATCACTTCTGCAATACCGGCAACGGCACCATTTAGCACATCATTACTGGCGCGGAAGGCATCTTCAAAACCAGCGTCGTCACCCAATACTTGCAGCAGACGATTGTTTGGAATGATGATTAAAGAATCAACATGTTTCTTTAATTCTTCAATACCGAGTTCGGCTAGTTTTTTACGTTTACCTTCGAACTCAAACGGCTTGGTAACCACCGCTACGGTCAAGATACCCATTTCACGGGCAATTTCAGCCACAACGGGTGCAGCACCAGTGCCTGTACCGCCACCCATGCCTGCCGTGATGAAAAGCATATCGGCACCACTGATAAGATCAACGATGCTGTCGCGATCTTCCAGCGCTGCTTGGCGGCCAACTTCTGGCTTGGCTCCCGCACCTAGACCACGTGTGACTGTGGTGCCAAGCTGCAATATGGTTTTAGCGAGATTACGTTTCAGCGCTTGTGAATCGGTATTGGCGCAAATAAACTCTACACCTTCAACGCCATTACGAATCATATGGTCAACGGCATTACCACCGCAGCCACCTACCCCAATTACCTTGATACACGCTACCGGATCTTCAGTCTCTAGAACTTCAATCATGATGTTGCTCCTCTGCTGTTAGTTAAAACTTGACTACTCTTAAATACAAAAATTACTTCCCTTTATTTCCAAAACTAAACTCTTAAAAATTTCCTTTAAACCATGTAGCCATTCTTTCCATCACACCTTTAATATTTGTAGGTGCTAAGCGGCTATGCTCATTGCGCTTACGCTGTTCCATTTCTGAAATGAGCAGCCCTACTGCAGTTGAATAGCGCGGTGCGCGTACGACTTCCGATAGTCCACCTGTATACATAGGTAGGCCAAGGCGTACTGGCATGTGGAATACTTCTTCGCCTAGCTGCACCATGCCTTGCATTGCTGCACTACCGCCGGTGAGCACGATTCCGCTGGAAAGTAATTCTTCAAAACCACTTTGCCGTAGCTCGCGCTGAATGAGCGTAAATAATTCTTCAACTCGCGGTTCGATGACTTCTGCTAGTGTTTTACGAGAGAGTTGGCGCGGTTCGCGCTCGCCCACACCCGGCACTTCGATTACATCATTAGCACTCGCCAGCGCTTGCAGGGCGCAACCATGGGCAATTTTTAAATCTTCAGCATCTTTGGTAGGTGTGCGTAGCGCCATCGCAATATCATTGGTTATTTGGTCACCCGCCACCGGAATCACTGCGGTATGACGAATCGCACCGCCGGTAAATATCGCAATATCTGTGGTGCCGCCGCCAATATCAACCAGACACACGCCCAAGTCTTTTTCATCTTTTGATAACACCGCCATAGCGGAGGCTAATGGCTGCAGCACTAAATCACGTACCTCTAAGCCACAGCGGCGCACGCACTTCATAATGTTTTGCGCAGCAGAAACAGCACCAGTGACGATATGCACTTTTACTTCCAAGCGTACACCGCTCATACCAACAGGCTCGCGCACATCTTCTTGCCCATCGATCATAAATTCTTGGGTAAGCACGTGCAGCACTTGCTGATCCATTGGAATATTTACGGCCTGCGCAGTTTCAATTACACGATCCACATCCGCTTGTGAAGCTTCTTTGTCCTTAATGGCGACCATGCCATGTGAATTAAAACTTTTGATGTGCGATCCGGCAATACCCGTAATCACATCGCGGATTTTTACGTCCGCCATTGATTCTGCTTCTTCAAGCGCACGTTGAATGCCGCTCACCGTAGAATCGATATTGACGACCACGCCTTTTTTCAGACCGCGCGATGGCTGCGAGCCCATGCCGATCACTTCGAGTGCGCCGTCTGCTTTTATTTCAGCCACGATAGCGGCAATTTTTGAAGTGCCAATATCTAAGGCTACGATAATGTTCTTATTTTCGCGGGGTTTGTTCATCTAATAAGTCCTGTCGCCTTAATTTGTGGTGCGAGCATATTTTCAATTTCTGTAGTGGTGCTGTTGAACACCAATTTTTCATTTTCTGCAGGAGGCGGATCAATTGGTTCAATTTCCGGCTGCGGTGGCGGGGGGGCGGTATTAACACTTAATGCCAAGCCGCTGGGATAACGTGCATCGATATGCATATTAGGTTGCTGCATGGCGGCTACGTGAGGCCATGCACTTAATACCCGCGCGAGTCGCTCTTCCGTGCGCAGGCGTCCAAGCTCTACTACCGTGCCACGGTTATCACGCACCCGCAACGCCCCGCGAATACTGAAGTGCACTTCAGCTACCTGACGACCTAAGGGTGCGAACTGTTTTTGCAACCATTCATACTGCTTTAGCACTTCCGGTGCACTGCCTGGTGGTCCAATGAATACGGGCATCTTCGCGGCAGCAGCGCTAGCGGTCACCAATCCCGCTGCATTAGCGTTAGCACTAGCATTCGGTTTCAATGCCAACGGCGATAGTTCAAACACTTCACCGTAGGTGTTCACGAAGCTATATTCGCTAGCACCCCACTTAGCAAAAGGCTTATGTTCTTCCAAACGAATGGCTAAACCATCTGGAAAGCTCCGCCTTACTTCTGCCGTTCTTACCCAAGGATAAGCTTGAGCAGCGTCACGAATTTCATTAAGATCAACACTCCAAATATTGCCGCGAATGCTATTCGAAAAAAGTTGCAAATCTTGCGCTCGCAAATGATTTAACTCGCCCGAATAGGCGATATTTTTTATCGCTGGCAACAGCGGCATTGCCTGCACTGTAGCGCCTGCGGTTGGCGGTGTTGCGGTGAAATAATATTTCCACGCGAGCAATACACCGGCGCAAGCAAACACCGCCGCACCCACACTCACACCGAGCACGACGATGCGGCGGCGCATAAATGGCAGCGGCGTTTTGTCGTCACTGAATTTAGCGTTCAGTTTTGAGCGGTTATTTTGTGGTGTGCGTATGGCCATGATTACTTAATTTTTTCTCTTTCAATTATTTTTTAAGCGCTGCTAGCGCAACGATGCGCACACATAATTGGCCATAACTCATACCCGCAGCGCGGGCAGCCATTGGCACTAAGGAATGCGAGGTCATTCCCGGTGAGGTATTAAATTCTAAAAAGTAATAGTTACCGTCAGGCTTTAACATCACATCGGCGCGACCCCAACCTTCGCCGCCCAGTACTGCAAAGGCTTTCAAGGCATCGGCGCGGATACGGTCAGCAAGATCAGTGCGAATATCAGCGGGGCAGTGGTATTTAGTATCGTCGGTATAGTATTTATTTTTAAAATCGTAATTGCCTTCAGGCGCTTGAATTCTTACTAGCGGCAAGGCCTCGCCACCCACTACGGCAGCTGTTAATTCTTGGCCCGCAATAAATTCTTCGGCAATCACTAGCGGATCTAATTTTGCCGCGAGATTATAGGCAAAGGCCAGGTCAGCCACGGTACGCACAATCGTCACGCCTATGCTAGAACCTTCATGTGCTGGTTTAATGACCAGCGGCAGTTTTAAGCGTTCAATTACTTTTGGCCAATCGGTTTCTGCGGTTACTAGCTCATAGCGTGGCGTAGGAATGCCCGTTGCCAACCAAATTAGTTTGGTACGCCACTTGTCCATTGCTATTGCGCTAGCCATCACACCGCTACCGGTGTAGGGAATACCTAATGTTTCTAAAACGCCCTGTAATGTGCCATCTTCACCAAAGCGGCCATGCAAGGCGATAAAGGCGCGATCAAATTTTTCTTTAGGCAAATCAAACAAGGATTGCATTGAAGGATCAAATGCGTGCGCATCCACCCCTTCTTCACGCAACGCTGCCAATACGCCTTTACCCGACATCAGCGACACTTCGCGCTCACTAGACGAACCGCCCATGAGCACCGCAACTTTACCTAATTTTTTTACATCAATATTCATAAAGGATTTCCAACAATTCGTACTTCTTGAACGAGTGCAACACCGGTTTTGTCTAACACTGTTTGCGCCATGTGGGCAATAAGTGCTTCAATATCTGCGGCAGAGGCGGTTCCGGTATTGACGATAAAATTTGCGTGCTTCAATGACACCTGTGCCCCGCCAATTTGAAAGCCCTTGAGCCCTACCGACTCAATTAAGCGTGCGGCAAAATCGCCCTCAGGATTGCGGAAGGTGGAACCGGCATTGGGTTTATCCAATGGCTGTGCTGCCATTCTTTTAGCCAGCAAGGCCTTAATTTTTTCCTTCGCCACTTCGCCATCACCGGCCGTAAACACAAAACTGCCCTCAACGAACCACTCTTGCGTTTGCGCAGCGCTACGACCTTCAACATGACGGTAGCGCGTGATGAAGTCTGCAGGAGTGCGCACTTGAATTTCACCGCGATGATTGATGGTTCTACATTCAACAATCTGCTCCCAAGTTTCGGTTCCATAACAGCCAGCGTTCATCGCCAGTGCACCACCAACGGTTCCTGGCACACCCGCTAACCATTCAGCACCGACTAAATTGTTCTTGGCCGCGAATTTAGCCACATGGGGGGAAGGCACACCGGCACCGGCAATAACGCGATTGGCATTTTTTTCATCCAACGCTATACCGCCTAATGACTGGCCTAAATGCACTACCGTGCCTGCAAAGCCGCCATCGCGCACCAGTAAATTACTGCCCATGCCTACAAACAGTAAAGGTTCTGCGGCGTTTAGTCCGCGTAAAAATAAACTTAAATCAGCCAAATCGGCTGGCTTATAAAAGCATTGCGCAGCCCCGCCTGCACGCCAAGTTACGTGCCGCGCCATGGGTTCATTTTTGCTTAAATGCCCGCGCAAGCTCGTGCTCGCTGTGATCGGCTGATCGTTATTGAGCAGATTAGCGTGCATGACTAAGCTCCTCGCATACATCGGTCAATGCCTCAGTGGCATCTGGTTTGGCTAAAGCGCGGGCGCGGGTGGCGATGTCAATCGCCCGCGCACGGGTAAAGTCACTAATAACTTTACTTAACTTCGCGGCATTAGTTTCTGGTTGGAGCAACAATACGCCAGCATTGCGATCAACCAAGAAGCGTGCGTTTGCTTCTTGTTCTTCGGCCACAAAATGCGGCAGCGGCACTAAAATTGCCGCAACGCCAGCAACACTTAATTCAGCCACGGTAATAGCACCGGAACGGCAAATAATTAAATCACACCACGCATACATGGCTGCCATATCATCAATAAACGCAACGGCATCAGCGACCACATCAGCTTTGGCGTATTCCGCCTTTAGCTGCGCAATATTATTGGCACCAGCCTGATGCGTAACTACAGGGCGAGCGTCTTTAGGCAACAGCGCCAAGGCTTCAACGATTAGAGTATTAAGCGATTGCGCCCCTAAACTCCCGCCCACAATAAGCAAACGCAAAGCCCCCGTACGACCCATCATGCGCGTGGCGGGCGGCGGCAATTCGGCAATTTCTTCACGCACTGGTGTGCCTAGCCACAAAATATTTTTTGGTAGGGGCAAAAGCTTAGCGATGGTATTTTTCGGTACTTGCGCATAGGTATCTGGAAAGCCAACAATATTGCGCGTCGCAAATAAGCTTAGCGCACGATTAGATAAGCCCGCGTGCGCACCTGGTTCAAATACCACTAGCGGAATACGCTTTAACCATGCCACCACACCCGCTGGAAAAGCCACATAACCACCCATTGACACCACCACCGTTGGCTTGACTTCACTCACAATGCGCCATGACTGCCACATAGCGCGTAGCAACATAAACGGTAATTTTAACCATGCAAGTACACCCTTAGCCCGCACACCGCGCATATTGATTGCGCGTAGATTAAGGCCAGCCGCAGGCACTAAGCGTTGCTCCATACCTGTTGGTGTGCCCAACCACTCAATAGCGCCACCACGAGCCTGTAGCGCGTGCGCGAGAGCAAGACCAGGGTAAATATGCCCGCCAGTGCCAGCTGCCATGATCAGCGCCCGTACTGAACGCACATTGCTAACGCCCGTCATGCGGCCACCTCAGACATATTCGTGGCACCGCCCGAACGCACCGTGCGTGATTTAGTAGCAGGGCTATAATTTTCGTAGTCAATACGCAATAGCACGGCAACGGCAACCGCATTCATAATAATGCCCGTGCCGCCGAATGATAGAAATGGCAGGGTTAAACCTTTGGTGGGTAACCAACCAAGATTAACGCCCATATTAATCATTGCCTGTGCGGCGATCCAAACGGCAATACCCTGCGCCACCAATGCAGCGAAATATTTTTCGCGTGCCATCGCCTCGCGACCAATCGCGAAGGCACGAAATACAAAAACACCAAATAACATGAGCACCACGGCAACACCAGCAAAGCCAAGCTCTTCACCGATTACCGCCAGCAAAAAATCGGTATGGGCTTCGGGTAAATAAAATAATTTTTCAACGCTTGCGCCCAAGCCCACACCAAACCACTCGCCGCGACCAAACGCGATTAGGGAATGCGAAAGTTGATAGCCTTTGCCGTATTGATCCGCCCAAGGGTCCAGAAATCCAATCAGCCTTTGATAACGATATGGCGTGACCAAAATCATGATGTAAAAAGCAATGGGCAAGGCCACCATGAGTGCTGCGAAAATTCGCCAATTTAGGCCGCCCAAAAATAAGATGGCGACGGCAATAGTGGACACCACCACCAGAGCACCAAAATCTGGTTCGCGCAACAGTAGGCCGCCGATAAAACACATCACGGCAAACATGGGCAAAAAGCCTTTTTTTACATCGTGCATAAACGCCGCCTTGCGCACCGTGTAATCAGCCGCATACAACACCGCTAAGAATTTCATTACTTCCGATGGCTGCATCGTAGAAACACCAAGCGGTAACCAGCGCCGACTTCCGTTAATTTCTATGCCAATTTTTGGAATGAGCACCAGCAGCAGCAAAAAACCGCCAGCCGCGAATAACCACGGCGCTAATTTCTGCCACAACGTAATCGGTAACTGAAAAGCAACCGCCGCCACAATACCGGCGATAACCAAATAGGCGCTGTGACGCATCAGAAAATAGTGGGGCCGATAACCCGTAAGCTTAATAGCTTCTGACATCGTAATTGACGCCGAATACACCATCACTAAACCAATACTGCATAACAGTAAGGTGCTCCAAAATAGGGCGGGATCAACCAGTGGACGAGCGCGAGATGGCGTATATAGCATGGCTGCCTCCCCTACTTCAATCGGTTAGGGCGTGCAAAACTACTCACCCCCATTGAAGTGCGAGAACGACGCACAGGTTGGCGCGATGCGCGTGTCATATGCGGGCCTAAAAAAGGCCATGAACGATTATTTGCGGCGGTATTTGGTGAAGCACAAAAAATCTGTGTTCCGACCCCCAGCGCATTGAGTTCTTCACCGCTGATGATTTCAAACGAGGGGTCTGGTTGCAGCACATTGCTAATCGGTGGATTTTCCGCATCAGTATCGTGCACGACAAGCCACGATAGCGAGTGTGAACCCGCTACGGTTTCTTGTTGTCGCTTAATAATGAAAACAGATTTGGTCATGAATTTAATTACGTTCTAGCGCAGTTTCAATGTGGATAAGCCAAATAACACGAGCAGCATGGTGATGATCCAAAACCTAACCACCACCTGATTTTCTTTCCAACCCTTCAGTTCAAAATGATGATGTAGCGGCGCCATACGAAACACCCGCTTACCGGTGAGCTTGAAGCTGGCTACTTGAATCATCACCGAGAGCGTTTCAATAACAAACACCCCCCCCATAATTACCAATACAATTTCTTGGCGCACAATGACAGCAATCAAACCCAATGCCCCGCCAAGTGCTAAAGCACCAACGTCACCCATAAACACTTCAGCCGGATAGGCGTTAAACCAAAGAAACGCTAAGCCTGCGCCAGCTAGTGCGCCGCAAAAAATGGCAAGCTCACCGGCACCAGGAATATGCGGCACCCCAAGATAGGTAGAAAACACCTTATTGCCTGCCACGTAAGCAAAAATAGCTAGAGCAGATGCCACCATGACGGTCGGCATAATAGCCAAGCCATCCAAGCCATCTGTTAAATTCACCGCATTACTAAAGCCCACAACAACCAACCAACCAAAGATAATGAAACCGATAGAGCCAAGCGGAATAGCAATGGTTTTAAAAAACGGTACGATTAAATCCGTTTGTTGCGGCAAATTAGTACGGTAGGCAATATAGGAAAGAGCCAGCGCCGCAATCACGGTTTGAAAGAAAAATTTTGCTTTTGCGGATAACCCCTTAGGGTTTTTATAAACAACCTTACGGTAATCATCCACCCAACCAATTGCCCCAAAACCCAAGGTAGTGACTAGGCAGGCCCATACATAGCGGTTTTCAAGATCAGCCCATAACAGGGTAGTAATGGCAACAGCTGCGAGAATTAGCGCACCACCCATTGTTGGGGTGCCCCTTTTTACCAAGTGAGTTTGCGGGCCGTCGTCGCGCACTGATTGACCGATTTTTAAGGCCGTCAATTTGCGAATCATCCACGGCCCAATCACAAAGGAAATGATCAGCGCCGTCATTGCTGCTAATACCGTGCGCAAGGTGATGTAATTGAATACATTGAAGGCGCGAATTTGATATTCTCTAGCAAGCCATTGAAATAGTTCGAGCAACATTAGTGCGCCGCCTTATTAATATAATTTTTATCAGCAACTAATGCTGCTACCACACGTTCCATCGCCATAAAGCGCGACCCCTTGACCAGCACTGTTGTTTGCGGACTTAGTAGCGGTTGCATGGCCGCTACCAAACTTTCAACGGTTTGAAAATGTTTTGCGCCGTTACCGTAGCCATATGCAGTTTCTACACTTGCGCTTCCCAGCAAAAATAAATTCTCTATACCCGCAGCACGGGCAGCAGCACCAACTAAACGGTGCATTTCCACGCTCTTAGCGCCCTGCTCACCCATGTCACCCAGCACCAAGATGCGCATATTTGCTGGGGTTGCGGCCAATACCTTAATGGCTGCTTGCATAGAATCAGCGTTAGCGTTGTAGCTATCATCAATTACACGGCCACCGCAAATCGCTTCAAAGTTGCGCAACCTGCCAGCTACACCAACAAATGTGGATAACCCTTTAGCAACTACACTCAGCGGTACGCCACGCACTAGCGCCACCGCAGCTGCTGCCAGCGCGTTGCTCTCATTGTGCTCACCGACTACCTGCAACTGCGCAACAGCATTACTACCTTGATAGTTAATTTCCAAGCCACGTGAAGTAACGATGCCATTCACATCAGCAGCGGCATTGCGCAATCCAAACGACACCATGCGCCGCGAGCCCGCGCCTTTTTGCCAATAGCTATAGAAACGATCATCAGCATTCAATACCGCTACACCGTAATCAGTAAGCCCATTTAAAATTTCGCCTTTTGCTTGGGCTATCGCTTCCACGCTTCCCAACTCACCGATATGGGCTGTGCCTGCCATATTGATAAGCGCTACATCGGGTTGTGCCAAGCGCGTAAGATAATTTATCTCGCCCAAATGATTCATCCCCATTTCCAGCACAGAAACTTTATGGTGTGCACGCAACTTACACAGCGTTAACGGCAAACCGATATCGTTATTTAAATTTCCTTCGGTGGCGTGCACCTGCTCGGCGTTTCCATGCTGCGCGATAAAAATAGCACGCAGCATTTCCTTCACAGTTGTTTTACCATTACTGCCAGTCAACGCGACTATAGGGGTGCTGAAGCGGCTACGCCAAAGCTGTGCCAACAACCCTAACGCACTTCGCGTATTTGGCACCACTACTTGCGCAATAGTGGCATTCGCTTGTACTTCGGATACCAATGCCGCCACCGCACCGAGCGCAGCGGCTTTTTCTACATAGGTATTGCCATTAAAATTTTCACCCACGAGCGCTACAAACAATTCACCCGCAGCAATACTTCGGGTATCGGTGGAAACACCCGTAAACAGGACATCTCTAGGCGATTCGCCAATCGGGAGAACCAATTTGGCACCGAGGGCACGGACTAGTGCCGCGATTGTCATCATGCCTAATGTCGGCGCGGCGATGGTTTGCATTAGCATCGGGTTTACCATTTTAACCCCCGCCACTTTTAAGTTCTACTCGTGTTGGTTTCGGCTCTACTGGCGCACCTACGGAGGCAACGAGGTTGGTGGCTAGTCCATCTGGCGGCACACCTTTTAAGCGTAGTGCCTGCGACATTACGTTGGCAAAAACTGGTGCCGAAACGGCACCACCATAGTGTTTACCGGCAGATGGTTCATCCACAGTAACCGCAATAATGTATTGCGGATTCGATGCGGGGCCATAGCCTACAAATGACGATAGATAGGCTTTTTCATCGTAAACGCCGTTCTTAAATTTATACGCTGTGCCGGTTTTACCCGCCATGCGATAACCTGATACTTGGCCCTGCTCTGCGGTGCCGCCAGTGTGGGTAACGGTTTCAAGCATGGCCGACAACGCACGCGCCGTTTTTGGCGAAATGATTTGCCGACCAATCGTGTCGCCGCCGCGCTTTAAAAACGTTACCGGCAATAATGCACCGTCATTCGTAAACAGTGTGTAGCTACGTGCTAATTGGAGTAAGGAAACCGATACGCCGTAGCCAAAAGACATCGTAGCTTTTTCAATCGGTTTCCAAGATGCGGCGGGGCGCAACTGGCCTTTGGCTTCACCGGGAAAGCCGGTGCGCGGCAATGAGCCAAAACCGAGTTCACTATAAAGGCTCCAAAGCTGTTCATCAGGCACGGTTGCAGCAATTTTAGCGGTGCCAACGTTGCTTGATTTTTGAATGATCTCTGATACCGACATAGTGGTTTTAGGATGCACGTCAGTAAATGTTTTTGAACCTATAGTGAGGCTAACCGTGTTCAACACCGTTTCGGGCGTGAAGTTTCCAGACTCTAGCCCCGCCGCAACGGCAAATGGTTTGAAGGTAGAGCCTGGCTCAAAAATATCGGTAACGCTACGATTACGGGCGTTTTTAGTGGTCCATGTAGCACGGTTATTTGGATTGAAATCTGGCTGATTAACCAAGGCCAAAACTTCACCAGTTCGGGCATCAAGCATCACCAGCGCACCGCCCTTAGCCTTGTTCGCATCTACCGCCGCTTTTAACTCACGGTGGGCAATATATTGCAGGCGCTCATCGATAGACAAGCTTAACCCTGTGCCGTCGCGTGGCGCACGTACGGCTTCAATATCTTCAACAATCCTACCTTTGCGGTCTTTGATTACTTTTCGTTGCCCAGCCACACCCGATAGCTGCGACTGCTGCGCCAGCTCAATACCTTCTTGACCACGATCATTTTTATCGGTAAAGCCGATTAAGTGCGCAGTAACATCACCGGCCGGATAGAAACGACGATACTCGCGCTGTTGAAATACACCGGGAAGCCGCATCGCCATTACCTTTGCGGCTTGTTCCGGATTAATTTGCCGCTTTAACCATACAAAATTTTTGCCTGTTTCAGCAAAACGAGTGGCGAGCTCGGTTTTATCCATAGCCAACACTTGCGCAAGCTTAGCAATTTGCGAGGCATCTAATTCTGCTTCTGACGGGCTTGCCCAAATTGACTCGACCGGCGTTGAAATTGCTAAGGCTTTGCCGTTGCGATCATTCACCGCGCCCCTAGATGCGGGCATCTCCACCACTCGCATGAATGCAGCGTCACCTTTGGCTTGTAAAAATGTGGTGTTAAATCCTTGCAGATAAAACGCCCGACCACCTAGCGCCACAAAACCACCCAGCAAAGCAATTAGGATGGCTTTGGAGCGCCAGTGCTCTAGCTTTAAGCGTAATTCAGGATGCGGTTTGCCACCATAAATTTTCATTTTGCCCCCTTCAATTCAGAAGCGCTATTTATCGTTGCGGTGCCATCTGCCGCCAATACGACCATCAATGTTTTTTTACCGTCGGGCTGCACCATGCCAAGCTCGGTAACGGCCTTTTTCTCAACGCGTTTGCCCATACCTTGGGTTTGCGCTTCTAATTGCAGTTCACGCCATTCTTGGTCTAAGCGTTTTTCGGCGTCTTGCTGGTTTTGTAATTCAATGAATGATTTCCGCGCACGGTGCTGGGACGTGACCACTGACATGCTACAAACTATGAGTACGGCGAGCAGCAAAAAATTTAATTTTTGTAGGCTCATATTCATGCGTGCGCACCCATTTTGAAACCCATCAATCCTGCACCTGCCATAGCGCGGGCACGGGCACCATCAAACACCACACTAGTGCGGGTGGCACTACGCATAATGGCACTGCGACAGCGCGAATTTGCGGCAATTTCTGCATCGCTTGGCTTAACAGCTCTGCCATCAAGAATTAAAGTAGCGTCGTTAATCAAATCCCCGCGCACGGGCAGTTTTGAAGGCAACCAATCGCGCCGTGCCGCGCCCTGCATGAAGCGCTTGACGATGCGATCTTCCAGAGAATGAAAGGCGATGACCACTAATTTGCCGCCCGGTGCCAATGTACGTAAGGTTTGCGGCAAGGTATTGGCTATTTCTTCAAGCTCTTGATTGATGAAAATCCGTATAGCTTGAAACGTTCTGGTTGCCGGGTGCTGCCCCGGCTCGCGGGTGCGGACGGTTTGAGCCACGAGCTCGGCAAGCTGGCGCGTCGTCCTAATAGGCTCGGTGCGCCTTGCCGCAACAATCGTTCCTGCAATCTGTTTAGCAAACCGTTCTTCACCATATTCTTTTATAACCTTCCCTATGTCTTGTTCCTCGGCGCGCGCAATCCAATCCGCCGCGGTCTCCCCACGCGTTTGATCCATACGCATATCTAGCGGTGCATCAAAACGAAAACTGAACCCACGCGCAGCTTCATCAAGCTGTGGCGAAGAAACACCCAAATCCATTAACACGCCATCAACTTCGCTTACCTGCAAGCGCTGCAGCAAATTTTCTAAATCACTCATCGGGCAGTGATGCAAACTAAAGCGCGGATCGTTAATCGGGTTTAGCGCGTGCGCTGCAATAGCACCTTCGTCGCGATCAATGGCGATTAATCGACCTTGCGGGCCTAATTTGCTCAACAACAACCGACTATGACCGCCGCGACCAAAAGTACAATCTACATACGTGCCGTTGCTACGGTCAGGCGCGTTGGCATCCAACGGTGCCAATACCAAGGCGGCAACGGCGGCTTCTAGCAGCACGGTTATATGATTGGCGTTGTTCATGGCCGATCACAGAGAAAAATCGGCAATGCCTTCAGGCATTGGACCATCAGGATTGAAGGCGGCAGTTTGGGCATGCCATGCATCTTCATTCCAAAGCTCTAAATAATTACCTTGACCCACAAGCATGGTCGATTTTGTAATGTTGGCAAAGGCACGTAATGTTGGCGACAATAAAATGCGGCCTGCGGCATCTAAATCGAGCACTTCAGCATGACCCAACAACATGCGACGCCATCCAGCAGCCTGCGGATCCAAACTTGGGAAGGCCTGAATTTTTTTATAAACCACATCCCAAGCCGACATCGGGTAGACTAGTAAACAGCGGTTTGGGTGAGCAGTCACGGTAATTTGGTTGCACTCAAGCGACACTAACTTATTCCGCTGTTTCACCGGAATAGCCATGCGGCTTTTGATATCCAAATTAACCTGAATTGCCCCTTGGAACATGCATTTCCACCAATTTTTTACTGTTTTACGACCGAAAATGACTGTAATCGCCACTAAATGCAATATTGCTTAGGAAAAATGGGAATTTCTACCACTTCCTACCACCAAGCAGACTATAGCACTATTTAAACGCCAGTCAATGGGCGTTTTGGCAAAATTGTTTTATGGCTCAAGGACTTACGCGCGTTTCGTGAAGTAAACTCGAAAATATAAACTCCTGAATAATTAAGGAGTTAGCCGCTCACGTTAAAGTGACTTCAGAGGTTTAATGTGCGATTACGCGGCAAACGCGAAATTCGTCTAAAAATAAATATTTTTAAGCCTAGGTGGGTTTTTAGTGTTTCGGCGGAAAAAACAGTGTTTTTTCGGCGCAACCATCGCAAACGATGCCCAGCGAGATAATAAGCGCATGAATAACCCAAACGGTGCTGCTTCAACCGTTAATACCAGTTTGCAGATGCCCTAAAATCAAGTATCTTCAAGCTATTGACGGATGCGCCGAAGGTATTTTTTACGTTGGTTTGGTAGTAAATCTACAAGAGATGGCAAATTCAGCTAATGCCGTCCAACAACCGCAATAACCTAGGGTGCAACCCCTTCAACAAAGAACACCCGTGAAGTTGCCACCTTGGTGCGCAAACCGATGATGGCCTGATATTCGGGCGAATCGTAGAACGATTGCACCGCTGCAAAACTTGGGAACTCAATCACCACCATCCGCCCCTGCGGTGCAGCCCCTTCCTTCATCGCAATCTTACCTGCGCGTACCAGATACACGCCGCCATATTTGGCAATCAGCGGCGTGACGGCCGCGACATAGTCGCGATACGCGACCGCATCGTTAACCGCAATTTCGGCGATGGTATACCCTTTAGGTACTCCGTTAAGGGACGACGGCACCGCGACTTGCGCCTGATGCACGCAGCCGCCAAGACCAAAGCAAAACGCGATTGCCGCAAGTGAACGTATTACGGTAGATGAATTTGGCATATTTGGCTTTGCGCGGTCTGAGAGTCAAAACCCAAATATATAGAAAAAAGGGGCACTGTCAAGTTTTCTAGTGAACAACGTCGCGCTGCAACGCTTCTAAAATCGGCTGAGGCCAGACTCGCCAGCAAGCGTCCAGATTTCGTGCGTGATCCGTGCATCGCGTGCATGAAAAATCGCATGGTGCTCGTCAGCGCCTCCGCCGTATATTTGCCCATAGACCCACGACGCAACGGCGTCTGCGCCTTGAAGGATATCGAACCAATTAGGACTCGCGCTAAGCTTCGCTTTTAATTTTGCAATATCGCAGTCCGCAGAAAATGTCGCCTCAGCAATGCTCCAATCTCGACTTGCTTCAGCCCATATTGCACCGTAAGCAGCTTCATTGGTAGCGCAGTACAGTTTGAATAGTGTTCGGCTAACGGAGCCGCATGCCTTACTCTCAACCTCAAATTCCTCAACGAGCTCCAATTGGGCAATATGCTCCGCGAACCAACAAGTTCTGACTCCCTCTGCAGGTTCAGGAGTTTCGAGCCAGTAGGTCTCAAGCTGATCGGGCTCAATTCTGCAGAGGAGGTAGGGCACGCCTTCGCGATGCTGGATGGCACGAGTGTACGCAAGCCATCCCTCGATACCATAATCATAAAAGGTTGCATTTCTCAAGGTCTGCAAACATTGCGCGCCCTCGGTGTAGTGCTCAAGCGTTACTGCCTGTCCGTGGAACGGCGGAGATCCAGAGTCGGCTATTGGTAACCGTGACACCCACGTATAAGTGTTGGCATGATTGGTGGTGAAATAGGTAAATATGGCCCAGTCAAAATCATCAATAAGCGCCTGCACCTGTGAGTCGTACTCAGTACTGGGGCGATTCAAAAGAAAGGGCCTGCTATATGTGCGAAGTGCCTTTGGCGAATTTTGTGCACCGACGATGATCCACGGAAGGGTATACCAATTAGGCCAATCTTTCGCACTCCGCTGGAGCTGAGAGACTGAAGTAATCTGGATAATGTTCCCCTCGTAAACTAACCCCACCCAAGGCACAGTTGCAATGGCCGTGCTGACCCACGTCTCAATTCCATGCTCCAGCTTGGCCGCATCAAAAACAATTCTGTAAGCTTGCGAAGCGGGCATCAATTTTTCCTATAACAGCGGGAGGGTATTAAAAAGTTCAACTCGCGCTTGCATGCGCGGCCTTGTATGCACCCGTAGCTGAAGCGGTTAGGCGTCACCGCGTGTTCAAGTTGCTCGGGCCTTTCAGTTCAATCACGTTTCCATCTGGATCATCAAAATATGGGGTGAGAGCCTCAATCTCCGCGCCAAACTTGATCGATACGCGCCCATGTATTCGAATCCTTGCAATCAACATCAACAATATTCCTACTTAATAATAGAGCAACGCAAATCTAACTTCAATGCAACGATAAAAGACCTTACACTATTCCGGCCATTCTTGGCGCGAGTTTGGTCAGTTCTTGGTGCAGAATTTGAAACACCGCCTTGATGCGTGCGGTGTGGCGTAGGTCAGGGTGGGTGAGTACCCAGAGGTCCGAGGCCAGCGCGATATTTGATGGTTGAAAACGGCGAAGTTGCGCCATGCTATCACCGAGGAAGCATGGCAAAACGGCTAGTCCCAAACCATCCCCGCAGGCGCGCGCGACGTTGGCGAACCCATCGACACGGCAGCCGACTAGTTCAAGCGGTAAAATTGATTGCAACCATTGCAGCGTGCGATGGCGCTCTTGTGATTCGCCCAAGGCAATCCATTGGTGCCGGGCCAAATTATCTGCGCGGGCAGACTTCAGATACGACTTTCCACCGTACACAGCAAAAGCAAGCGTTGCAATGCGCTTGCCCACCAAATACTCCGGCGGGCGTAAGGTGGGGCGCACGGCGATATCGGCATCGCGTTTGGCTAGATCCAGCATATGGTTGTCGATATTGATGTGCAGTGTGATCTGCGGATAAAGCGTTCGACAAACTTTCAGCGCCGGATTCAACAGCACGGTAGCAACGCTGTCTGTGGTAGTGATACGCACCACGCCGCTAGGCCGCAGATCGCGCCCAGCAACTTTCAGTAGCGACTGCGCCGCCGTTTGCTGGATAGCTGCAGCGGCGAATGCAATTTCCTCGCCCGCCGCCGTCGCAATATAGCGTCCGCCATCGCGTTCGAACAGGCGCACGCCGAGGTTTTGTTCTAGCTTGACCAGCCGCCGAAAGACAGTAGCGTGGTTAACATTAAGCTTGCGCGCAGCGGCCGACAGAGAACCGGTATCGCTGACGGCAGCAACGTAAAGCAGGTCATTAAGATCAGTCATAGCTGTGCATTTATGCAAATAAAATTTGCGGAAATTGGGAATAGTATTGCAGCAATATAGAGACTATTCTTTGATTTTGCAATCACTAAGGAGACGTAACATGAAACAAAAACATACCCATCACATTATCGTTGCGCTGGTGTTCACAGCCTTTTTTGGTATAAACCCTTCTTCGCCAGCCACGGCGGCGGAGCCCATTTGGGACGGCAATACCGTGCAGATGCAAAGCGAAAAGCTTGCTGATGGCGTCTACGCGTATTACGCTAGCAACTCGCGCGAACTCAACGCCAAAGGTGGCGCAGCGGCGACCAGCGGCGGCCTAATAGTTGGCACGCGCGGGGCGCTGCTAATTGAAACGATGCTCAACAAACGACTAAACCAACAGGTACAAAACTTGAGCCGCAAACTCGGCGGTAAACCGTTGATCTACGCCGTCAACACCAGCTCGCATGGCGATCATTCTTTCGGCAATATGTATATGCCGTCTACTACCCGCATCGTCCAGCATGCTGCAACGCGCACCTATATCGACAAACATTTGGCAGACGACAAAGCGTTTATGATCAAAAACTTTGGCACCGGCCGAGGCATCGAGCCGATCAAGGCACGTACGGGCGATATTCTCGTCGCGCCTATGGCCACGGTGATAGTGCCACACGGATTATTTCCGTCACGCCCGATGATCTCG
>JANMDR010000333.1:0-8362 GCA_031376425.1 Betaproteobacteria bacterium | reverse complement strand
CGTCTGGGCGGAAATTTCGGGTGATTTAAATCGTACTCAGCCGATGCAGCGCCTGCTGCAAGGTGATGTTGGTTGTGGCAAAACCGTGGTGGCGGCGTTGGCCGCCACCCAAGCTATTGCCCACGGGTATCAAGCGGCTTTTATGGCACCTACAGAAATTCTGGCGGAACAGCATTACCGTAAATTAAGTACGCTATTCGCACAGCTTGGCGTTAAGGTGGTGTGGCTTACGGGGAGTTTAAAGGCGAGGGAAAAACGCGAAGCCGCAGCGCTTATCGCAAGCGGTGAAGCGCAGCTAGTTATTGGCACCCATGCGCTATTTCAAACAGCGGTGCAATTTGCAAATCTAGGCCTAGCTATTATTGACGAGCAACACCGCTTTGGGGTGAATCAGCGGCTAGCGTTGCGCAGTAAAGCCGCACCTGATAATGAGGCACACCAATTGATGATGAGTGCCACACCGATTCCGCGCACTTTATCGATGAGCTATTTTGCGGATTTAGATGTTTCTATCATTGATGAATTGCCGCCCGGGCGCACACCGATTACCACACGGTTAGTGCCCAATGCGCGTCGGGATGAGTTGCTGGATCGCGTGGAGATAGCAGTATCTAAAGGCGCACAGGCGTATTGGGTGTGCCCGCTAATTGAAGAAAGTGAAACTTTACAGCTCGCTACCGCCATTGAAACGCAAGAGGCACTGCAATTAAGTTTGCCAAATTTAAAGGTAGGCTTGGTGCATGGCCGCATGAAGTCAGATGAGAAAAACGCTGTCATGACCGCTTTTTTAGCCAATGAAATTAACCTTTTGGTGGCAACTACCGTTATTGAAATAGGTGTGGATGTACCCAATGCATCACTGATGGTTATTGAGCATTCTGAACGCATGGGGTTGGCGCAACTGCATCAATTGCGGGGTCGGGTGGGGCGCGGTGCTGCACAAAGTAGCTGTGTGCTGTTATATGAAGCGCCATTAGGGCAGGTGGCACGCGAGCGTTTAAAGATTATTAGTGAAACGACGGATGGCTTTGAAATTTCTCGGCAAGATTTGCGGATTCGCGGTCCTGGCGAATACTTGGGCGCACGCCAATCGGGTGCGCCAATGTTACGCTTCGCCGATATTGAAGCCGATGCGGAATTACTGGAGCTTGCTCGTGATGCCTGTGTAGAACTTGAGAAAAACGCCCCCGAAATCGCCCAAGCGCATTTGCAGCGATGGTTGGGTAGCCGCGAAAATTATTTAAAAGCATGAATATGATTGGTGACCATAGTAGTTGGAGAAGCCCACCAATAAGTCTTCCGCGAGTATCAAAATTATATCAATGGTTATTGGATAGCGGTTCGCTGTCGGCACGCATTGGGCAGCACTTTGCGCGATTTAATTTAATCCGCTTGAACCAACACTTAGCGCGCCCTCATGCAGATGAAGCGGCGGTGCTAGGCGTACGTGCAGGCACCCATGTTTTAGTGCGCGAGGTAATATTGTGCGATGGCGAAATACCCTTAGTGTTTGCGCATACCGTGGTGGCACGCGATGCCTCACAAAGTGCATGGCATGCGCTACGCAATTTAGGTACGCGACCCTTAGCGCAACTGTTGTTTAACGATAAACAAATTAGTTCTGGTGAATTGCATTTTCGCTATCTCAACAAAGACCATCCGCTTATGGCTAAAATTCGTTTAAATCTGCCGATGCAACCGCACTATAGGTATTGGGCGCGTCGTCGGGTATTTGAGAAAGCGGGTAAGCGTTTGCTAGTTACGGAAGTTTTTCTCGATGCGATTACCAAGGTGGTAACAGATAGGTAAACCATGCTGAATAAAATAATTTTCAAGCTTGACCAATACGAAAAACTGATTCGATTGGATCGCCCTATCGGCATTTTATTATTGCTGTGGCCAACGCTGTGGGGTTTGTGGATGGCATGGCGGGGGGTGCCAGACTGGCGTACGGCACTGGCCTTTGTAATGGGCACAATTTTGATGCGCTCAGCTGGCTGCGCTATCAATGATTTTGCCGATAGAAATTTTGATGGGCATGTGGAACGCACCAAAAATAGGCCCTTGGTAACAGGCGCAATTAAACCGTGGGAGGCTGTGGTGGTGGCTGCAGTATTGGCCGCTTTTGCTTTGGCTATTGCCTGGACTGTGCTGAACGCGGCGGTGTTAAAGCTTGCGGTAGTTGCATTTTTGCTGGCGTTGATTTATCCCTTCACCAAGCGATTTTTAGCCATTCCGCAAGTTTGGCTAGGCATCGCCTTTGGTTTTGGCATTCCAATGGCCTTTACGGCGGTTTACGGCACGATTTTTGGTACTAATTTAACGGTGGGTTGGGTGATGTTGGTCGCCAGTGCCTTTTGGACACTCGCCTACGATACCGAATATGCCATGGTAGATATTGAAGATGATCGCAAATTGGGCTTGAAAACATCGGCGCTATTTTTTGGCCGCTTTGAAGTCATTGCGGTCATGCTTTGTTACCTTGCCTTGCTAGGTATCATGGGCTGGGTAGGTTGGCATCTGAAGCAGCACTGGCCTTATTTTACCGGCCTAGGTTTGGCGGGCATGGTAGCGGGTTATCATTATTTTTTAATTCGCCAACGCGACCGCGCAAAATGTTTTCAGGCCTTCTTGCATAATCACTGGATTGGCTTAATTATATTTGTTGGCATCGCACTCGATGCATGGTTGTACCCGTTATTTAAACCCTCATCTATTTTATGATTCTAATCATTCACGCCCATCCTTACCCTAGCCGTTCGCGGGCAGGGGCTGCCCTGCTCAACGCCGTGGCTGATTTGCCCGATGTAAAAATTCATTCCTTGTATCAACGCTATCCTGATTTTGATATTGACGTAGCGGCTGAACAAGCAGCGGCAATTCAAGCGCGCTTAGTGGTATGGCTGACGCCGTTGTATTGGTATAGCGTGCCAGCGTTGATGAAGCATTGGATTGATTCAGTGCTGTCTGATGGTTTTGCTTATTCTACAGCCACGAAAACCCACGCAGTAGATACCGAAGAGGGTCGTCAGTTGTGCACCAAGCGCTGTTTGTGGGCAGTGACTACGGGTGGTAGCGAGTATGCTTATAGCGTGGCAGGTAAGCATGAAAGGCCTTTCGCAGCTTTTGTGGCACCGCTAGAACAAACCGCGCGATTTTGCGGAATGGAATGGCTACCACCACATGTGGTGCAAGATGCGCACGGTTTAAGTGATACTGCTTTAGCGGAAGCGGGAAATAAGTTTCGTGCTGTGTTGATTGCAGCGGCGGCATCATGCTAAGAGACGCACTCATTTATTTGCTTGCAGCCGTAGTATTTGTGCCGCTGGCAAAACGTTTTGGCTTGGGCGCGGTACTGGGTTACTTAATTGCCGGTGCTGCCATTGGCCCATGGGGCTTGAAGCTCATCGCTGAAGTAGAAACTACAATGCACTTTGCTGAAATCGGCGTGGTGTTGATGTTGTTCGTCATTGGTTTAGAGCTTGAGCCGAAACGACTATTAAGCATGAAGCGCGAGGTATTTGGTGGCGGTTCACTGCAAATGTTAGTGTGCAGTGTGGCATTTTTTGTAGTGTTACTGTTGCTAGGCATGGGCTGGAAAGCAGCGTTGGTATTGGCTTTTGCGTTAGCGTTGTCGTCTACTGCGATCGCTATTGCAACCATGACAGAGCGTAACTTAATGCCCACACCTACTGGGCGCACCGCGTTTGCGGTGTTATTGTTTCAAGATATCGCCGCGATTCCGCTATTAGCTATTATTCCTTTTTTAGGTGTAGTCGCGGTTGCTGATGCGGGTAATGCAGCCGCACCTGGCTGGCAAAAAGCGCTTATTGCGTTGGGCGCTATTGTGGCGGTAATCGTAGTGGGCAGATTTCTACTGCGCCCGCTGTTGCGCATGATTGCCAGCATTAATTTACGCGAAGTTTTCACGGCATTTACATTGTTGCTGGTGGTTGGCATCGCCCAGCTCATGTCGGTAGCGGGTCTATCTATGGGCTTAGGCGCGTTTTTGGCGGGTGTGTTATTGGCAAGCTCAGAATATCGTCATGCACTAGAAACTGACATTGAACCATTTAAGGGCTTGTTGCTGGGGTTGTTTTTTATTTCCGTAGGGATGAGTATTGATTTTGGATTGCTCAAGACCCAACCTGCCATTGTGCTTGGTTTGTTGGGCAGTTTTATCGTTTTAAAAGTGCTCACGCTTTGGATAGTGGCGCGGGTATTTGGCGTATCTAATAAGCAGCGTTGGTTATTCGCATTGCTTATCGCGCAGGGAAGTGAGTTCGCGTTTGTGGTGTTTACCGCCGCGCGGAGCGCACAAGTAATCACGCGTGAGGTAGAAGCTTTAGCAACGATGGTGGTAGCGCTTTCTATGGCCGCATCCCCATTAATTTTATTGGCTTACGAAAAGTTTTTAGTCGGTAAAGCCACGCGAATAGCCAAGGAAGCCGATACCATAGACGAAACCACAGAAATTATTATCGCGGGCTTTGGTCGAATGGGGCAAATCATTGGCCGAATATTATTTGCTAATAATTTACGCGCCACAATTTTGGATCATGATCCAGAGCAAATTGAGCAACTCAGAAAATTTGGCTACAAGGTTTTTTATGGCGATGCTACTAGGCTAGATTTGCTGCACGCTGCAGGTGCGGACAAAGCCAAGCTGCTTATTAATACTATCGACGATATGGATGACAATATTGCGTTGGTAAAAATTGCGCAAGAAAATTTCCCAAACTTAAAAATTATCTCTCGCGCCCGTAACGTGCGGCACTATGTTGAACTGCGTAAGCTCGGTGTTGAAGTAGTAGAACGCGAAACTTTTGAATCTTCCCTGCGTATTGGTCGTGCCGCGCTAGAAAGCCTAGGCTTTGATCGACATAGAGCTAAAGAGCTCGCTGATATTTTTCGCCGTCACAATGTGGCAACTACAGAAAAAATGATGGATGCCTATACCGATGAAGAGCGTTTAATCTCTGCTGCCAAAGCAGGTAGGCGCGAGTTTGATGCGCAAATGCAGCGCGATAGAGAAATATTTGATGCGAAACACGGTGAGAAGGGTTGGTAGCGTTGACCTACTTTAGGGCTAAATACATGCCATGCTTACAAGGCTTGTATCCGTCCCGCGAAACTCTCGCGGCCTTCCACCAGCGCCATAAAGGCATCACCTAGCCGCTTGCTCTCCTCGATGGCGCGCTCCCAATATTTCACGCGACCGTCTACATCATTCATGAAGTGTTTGAAGTCGTTGCGATCAGGTAGTTTTTTATAGGGTAGTGAATCTAAATAACTGCGTGAAGGCGCGACCAATAGGACGTTATCAAGCCAGCCACCCGCTTGAATTTTTTGGGCGCGACGCCAAGGCATGGGCTTATCTAGCCAGCCGGGAATGATGTGGTCAGTAAAGTGTGGAAATAAAACAATACCGCTAGCTTGGTTGTAGGGAAAGTTTAGGTGATAGTCGATTAACCCGCCATCCCAATAGGGCCCAGGTTGTGCACCGGGAATATTAGCCACGGATTCAATTACCAGCGGAATTGCGCCGGATGCACGCAAGGCTTCACGCAAATTGTCCGCGCTGAGGGCGAGAACTTGGGTGTGAAAGCGGTCGAAATGCGTGTTTTCAATATTGCCTAAAAATGGTAGCCGGCTGCGCACATCACTAAATACAGTGCGCGCGAAAAAATGGCGCAAATGTTGGCGTCCTACTAAGTTCGCCAACACTGCCAACGAAAATGCGCCTTTAGTTGCCAACCCTGCATCGCGCTTCAAAGGGCCGATCCCGCGTGCGGCAATAACGTGTAAGCGGTATTTTTCAGCGGACACAATTTCAGCTTCGGCGCCGTCAAACATTTGGCTTAATACATCGCGCACGCTATCGGCCACATAACGGGCGTTGGCACCCTTCGGATAGCGTTGCGCTGTATAGAGAGCGGCAAATTTTTGTAGCGCTGTTGCAGGATCATTGCGGCAGGCATTAGCAAAGCGCCATGCACCCACTGATGAGCCGATGAGGTGAATAGGCTGCGCTGCGGCTTTTAACCAATGCCCAAATACCGCTAAATCTAACCCCAGCAGCCCGAGTGCTTTCGGGCCGCCAGCTGCACCGGGGATCATTGCAATATCGTTTGGCGATAAGCCATTTTGCGCAATATGTGCCAACGCGCGTGGACCAGCTTTGAGTATGAGCGGGAAATTATTATTGTTCATTTTATTGGCGAACTATAGAAAAATATACGAGACTGCTAGAACCATCAGCTATGATAACGGTTATCTTAATTTCTACGCGCTACGCGAATATAAAAAATGTCGGTATTATTTTCCCCCTTTAAGTTACGTGAGTTAGTGTTTAAAAATCGTGTGTTCGTGTCCCCTATGTGTCAGTACTCCTGTGTTGATGGGGTAGCTAATGATTGGCACCTCGTGCATTTAGGCTCACGTGCTGTAGGAGGTGCTGCCATGGTGATGACAGAGGCTGCGGCAGTTAGCGCACAAGGGCGCATCTCGCCTGAGGATGCGGGTATGTGGTGTGATGAGCATGTGGCCGCATGGAAACCGATTGCGGCTTTTATCAAAGCGCAGGGCAGTGTTCCGGCTATTCAATTAGCGCATGCAGGCCGTAAAGCCTCGTGCTTTGCGCCGTGGCGTGCTGGTTTAGTATATCCAAATGGTCATGGTAAGGTGCCAGACGATCAGGGTGGCTGGTCGGTGATTGGGCCCAGTGATACCGCGTTTAGCCCCACTTATCCGCAGCCCCATGCGATGACGCTTGCTGATATTCAACAGACGGTAGCCGATTTTGTAACGGCTACTAAACGATCATTAGAAGCTGGTTTTGAGGTTGTAGAAGTGCATGCGGCCCACGGCTATTTGCTACATGAATTTTTGTCGCCCACCAGTAATTTGCGTACTGATGATTACGGTGGCAGTTTAGAAAATAGAATGCGTTTCCCGCTAGAGGTATGTCGCGCGGTGCGTCAAAATTGGCCTGCGCATTTACCGGTAATGGTGCGAATTTCAGCCAGTGATTGGCGTGAAGATGCGCTAACCATAGGCGATTCCATCATATTGTGCAAAGTGCTAAAAATGCTGGGCATCGATTTAATTGATGTATCCAGCGGCGGCAATATTGCGGATGTAAAAATTCCGTTAAGCCCCGGCTATCAAGTACCTTTTGCCACCGCAATTAAAAACGGTGCAAGCATTGCCGTGGGCGCGGTAGGGCTAATTACACAGCCTATTCAAGCCGAACAAATTGTGGCAACAGGGCTAGCAGATGTTGTATTTTTAGCAAGAGAATTGCTGCGCAACCCCTATTGGCCGCTACATGCAGCGCAAGCATTAGGTGATGCGGCAGATTGGCCTAACCAGTACAAACGAGCGCAAGTTAGTGCAGTTGGAAAATAATTTTTAGGAGAAACCCATGATCGAACTCTATTACTGGCCCACCCCAAACGGGCACAAAATTACGCTGTTTTTAGAAGAAACCAAACTGCCTTACAAAATTATGCCCATTAACATTGGCAAGGGCGATCAATACAATCCCGCCTTCCTAGCGTTCTCCCCCAACAACCGCATGCCCGCCATTGTTGATCACACGCCAGCGCAAGGAAAAAAGCCCATTACCGTGTTTGAATCCGGCGCAATTTTGCTCTACCTTGCGGGCAAAATTGGCAAATTTATTCCTAAAGATTTGCGTGGTCAGGTTGAAACGCTGGAGTGGCTGATGTGGCAAATGGGTGGCCTTGGCCCCATGCTGGGGCAAAACCATCACTTTAGCCGCTATGCGCCGGATAAAATCCCCTACGCCATCGAGCGCTACGTAAAGGAAACTACAAGGCTTTACGGCGTGCTAAATAAACGCCTAGCAGACCGTAAATTTATCATCGGCAATCAATACACCATTGCTGATATGGCCGCCTACCCGTGGATACTGCCCGAGCCGCAAGGCCAAGACATGGCTAACTTTCCCCACCTAGCCCGTTGGCATGCCGCTATTCGCGCCAGACCTGCCACCACGCGTGCGTATGGCCGTGCCAAGGAGTTTCAAACTACACCAGTAACGGCATACACGGCGGAGCAGAAAAAAATGCTGTTTGGGATTGAGGAAAAGAAATAAGGAATTGTGGATCGCCAAATTTAGACGTTTTTGTGGAGTGCAATCAGCGTAGCGCCAATTGCACCGGGTGGTGGAAAAACGGTATTGGCCTACAACCGCCCGTGCCTTAACTTATCCGAGTCTCAATATTTTAAGACTACCGAGCCGTGGGTTACCCCCCCGCGGGGCACCCCCAGCGGGCGCAAAAAATATGGGTTTAAAAGCCCCGCGGGGCCCCCCCAAAATAAAAAATATTAAAAA
>JANMDR010000327.1:0-19398 GCA_031376425.1 Betaproteobacteria bacterium | reverse complement strand
TGCGATGTGGGTAAAGCAAGGCTCCACCAAGGCTTCACCACTAGGGGCACTAGGGGCACTGGGAGCGCTGGGGGCGCAAGATACACGGCAGCGCCAGTCGGGCACCTTGGTTGCGGTGATCGCTAACAATAGCGTGCTGCAAGACACCGCTAAGCAAATTTTACATCTGCATGGTGCGCGGGATATTGAACAACGTGAAGGCGCGTTGAGCAATAGTAAGTGGACTGATTTTGATGCAAAGTTACCGCTACAGTTGTTACCAGCGTAGTTTAGCTTTTAGCTAGATTTTTTATCCGCCGCTGTTGCCATTGCCGGTGTTGCAGGCGGCGTGGGTTCTGTTGCCACCACTGCCGCATCACTGGCGATGCTACCGTCGATAAGCTCAACGATACGGTCGCAGCGGGCGGCTAGGCGGGGGTCGTGGGTGACGATTAAAAATGAGGTTTTGAGTTCTGCATGCATTTTTCGTAGCAGGGCAAACACTTCATCGGATGCCGCACGGTCAAGGTTGCCAGTGGGCTCATCGGCCAGCACTAACGGGGGGTTAAGCACCAGCGCTCTGGCAATAGCTACGCGCTGTTGCATGCCGCCGGAAAGCTCGCCCGGTTTTTTATCCATTGCGGCACTTAAGCCCACTGCAGCCAGCACTTCACGCGCATGGTCGCGTTGCGCGGCCGATACCTTGCCCTCGCGCATTAACGCAGGCAAGGTTACGTTTTCTAGAGCCGTGAAGGCTGGCAGCAAATGGTGAAATTGGAACACGAAGCCTAGGGTGATGCGCCGCTGTAAGGTGAGCGCTGCATCATCTAGCGCGCTAGTTTCTTGCCCTTCAATTTGATAGCTTCCTGTGGTAGCTTGCTCTAGCAAACCGATGATATTGAGCAAGGTGCTTTTACCAGAACCTGAGGGGCCGATTAAGGCGACAAATTCACCGTGCGCTACGGTGAGCGATATGCCGCGCAATACTTCAGCCTCATTAGGTAGGCCGATGTTGTAGCGCTTGTGAATATCACTCAGGGTGATGAGAGCACCGCCGATGGGGGAGGGTGCACCGCTGGTGGCGGTTGGCGCAGGAGGAGCAGACGTGGCGGGCGCGATCATATGCGAATTGCCTGCGCGGGATCAAGCTTAGCGGCGCGGCGTGCGGGTGCCACTGCGGCCAATATACCGCAGACGATGGCAATGGCGGAAACAATCAGGGCTAGGCTTGGCGGAAAGGTGATGGCAAATAATGGCAGGCCGTCTTCCCCATGTACGAAGGCTACAAATGCCCAAATCATTGCCCACGCCAAGCCGATGCCTAAGGCTGAGCCCAATGCGCCCACAATCGCGCCTTGTAATAAAAAAATACGCATTACCTGCCCACGGGTGGCACCCATTGCCCGCAATATGCCTATTTCACGGCGCTTTTGCACTACCGATACCACCAGCACGCTGGAGATACCGAGCACCACTACAATCATCACCACGGCACGAATCAATGAGGTGCTGACTGACTGCGCCGTCAACGCTGAAACGAGCTGCGGGTTGGCATCCTGCCAGCTTTCTACTTTGTATGCCCAGCGCCGCGCAAAGTCTTCAGCAAATGCCGGAGCCGCCCATAAATCAACAAGCGATAGCTCAATGCCGGTGGCACCGCCGGGCAAATTAACCAAGCTTTGCGCAGTGCGCAAGGGCACGATGACGGCGCGGCGATTCACATCGCGAACGCCATAATCAAGCAGTGCGGTAACGCGTAATGAATCGGTTACCGAGCCCACAATAATATTTAAACGATCCCCTACCCGCACGCCAAGGTCATCAGCTAGATCACGGCCTATCATGCCCTCGCCGGGTTCCAAGCGCGCCACTCCAGCTACCACTTTTGAACGCAGACGCACAATACGATCATAGCGATTTAGTTCAACACCCGATATCGCAATTGATTTTGAAACTTCGCCGCGCACGGCCAACCCACCGGCAGTAATGATGGGCGAAACTGCGGCAATACCAGGTGTTGCTTCTAACAAAGGCTCCAACAAGCGCCAGTTTTTTGGGGAACGGGGACGTTGTGCACGGGGCTGCGTTTGCGTCAAAATTTGGGGGGTGGTTGTGTTAAGCACGGTATCCAGCGCGGTATCATCCGCTTCACTTTTATCAGCACCCGCATCGCGTGCGGGGATAATTGAATCATCCAATGCGCTTAAGGTTACATGCGCTTGTGCGCCTAAGGTTTTATCAATTAAATTTAGCTGCACACTGGCCATGAGTGCTGATATATAAGCCACTACCGCCACCCCTGCTGCTACGCCAGCAAGAATTAAGAGCGACTGCACCCGCCCTTCAATCATAAAGCGGGTGGCTACGCTACGCTCAAAACCGAACGCATTAAACATCATCTGCGGCGCAGCAAATCAGGCAGATCATGGCTTGCTGCCGTTCACGGCTGGGGTTTTAGCGGGGGTAGTTTTACTGGTATTAGTGTTGGCATTTGCATTGGCAGTTGTGTTGGTATTTGCGTTCACCGGCAATTGCGGGCGCACGCGGCTACCTGATTTAACCGTCGCTCCGGTTAAGACAATATCGCCTGCGCTTAGGCCTTGAATAATTTCCGCAGCCTTGAGGGTGCGAATACCCACCCGCACCGTGCGCGATAACGCATGGCCGTCGCTTACAATCATCACCGTGGCAAATTGCGCCGCTTCATCCCCCTGCAATGCCGCTACTGGCACCACCAGTGCGCTGGCACGGCGTGCGGTTTCTACCTCTACCGATAGAGTCATATCTTCACGCAAAAATGCTGGCGCTTGCTGGGGTACGGATAATTTCATCTGTATCGCGCCACGTTGTGCATCCACCACCGGTGCAATCACCTCTACCCGCGCTGCAAAGCGCTCCGTGGGAAACGCGTCGGCAACAACGCTACCCAACTGCCCCGTTTGTAATTGCTCAAGATAGCGCTCATCCACCTGCGCTACCAACTGCAAGGGGCTTGCTAAGGCAAGGCTAAATAGGGCACGCCCAGGTTGCACAATTTGCCCAGGCTCTACCACCCGTGTGAGCACCTTGGCATCAGCCGGTGCCAGCACCACGCTTTGCGCAAGGCGTGCTGCCGCTGCCGCACTGGCTGCGTGTGCCACATTAACCTGTGCCTGCGCTTGCGCCACCTCGGTGCCGCGATTGGCCGCACTTTGCGCCACCGCACTGACTCTAATTGCTTCAGCAACAGCGGCAGCGCTACTGGCATCATCAAGCCGCGATTGGCTCAAAAAGCCATTTTTAGTTAAGTCTTGGGTGCGCCGTAGTTCTACTAAGGCTTTTGTGGCAACTGCCTCAGCCTGCACCACCCCCGCATCGGCAACACTGCGGCCAGTACTGCGCAATCCCGCAAGCCGGGCATTGGCCTGATACTCACTCGCCTGCGCTTGACCAAGTGCGGCACGTAGCTCATCACTTTCAAAACGAATGAGGGCATCACCTTTTTTAACTTGCGCGCCTTCCACCACCAAAACGTCCACCACGCGCCCCGTAATGGTGCTGCCAATTTCTACCCGCGATGTTGTTGCCACCCGCGCTGAGAACTGCAGGGTGCGCACCAGCGGTGCAAATTGCACGGTGACTGCCGGCACCGCAGGTGGGCGTGTGAGCCACCAAGTTAGCCCGCCTACCACCAGCACGGCTAAAGTAATACCGCCAATAATAAGCCAGCGTGAGCGTGGCTTGGTTTTTGGTGGTTTCTCATCTGGTGGCACAGCGGTCGCTGGTGCTTTTGCAGCTACCGAGGCAGTTGTAGGTGTTGCAGTTGCAACTGCAGGCGCAGCAGTTTTGGCCTCTGGCAACGGCTTTGGTAGGGCGTCAGCATCAACGCTACCACCCGCGCCCACAGCTGGAGTATCTACTGCCTGATTAGTCGGCACCAAGCTTTTAGGCATCGGAACGCAGACTATCAGCGTGGTGCGGATACGGCGCGGTATATTTATTGTCTATAGGCAGGCCAGCAATTTTGCTGGAAAATCCGTGATTAATATCGCGATGGTGCGCTTCATCAGCACGCACGATGACAATGACGTCACGCAGCCGCGCATCCGCAGGCAGGTTCCAATAATGCTTAGCAATTTCTGGCGCAGCAACATTGGGCGAGCGGCCCTCGTCAATTTCTTGCAGGTAGAAGGTGTAACTAATAATCGCCTCCTCCTCAAAATAACCCACCACCCGATGCGCCGTGCGCGACGACACTAAATACAACAGAAAGAAACCGATATAAAAAATCCATTGCGCTACCATAATCACCACGCGCTCAAAGAAACTGGGCTTGGCAATTTCAATGAACGTCATCAAATGCATGCGCTCATTTTCAGCTTCTTCCATCAGGGTGCGAATCCAGCCATCATCATCGACCATGCGCCGCAAGCTATTTAAATGTTGAATCGTAGCACCCACCATGCCTGGCACCGCAGCCACCGTTTCCAGCACAACCGCGCGATGGCCGTAACGCTGTGCAAAAAAAGTATCAGCACCCCAGCGTAATAATTTGGTAAACGCTAATGCAAAGTAATCAGAAAAAGCAACTGGCGCATGATGTATATAAGGCGCATCTGGTTTGGTGCTGACTACAACACCTTGGGCTAGGGGATTAGTTTTGCCGCGGCCATCGTTGATGTTCTCATTGGCGTAATTTTGCATACGAAATTTCCTAGGGTGTTATGACGTGGTGGCATATTCTTAATTTCGTCGTTACCGCGAACGCGGGAACGACGAAATGTTGAGATTTACAATATTTACGGTCGCCTTGATATAGCAATAGAATTACACTCAAGCAGGATCATCAATACCCGCCACGCGTACCAACTTTTTATTTACAAACTCATGTATGCCAAGGCTGGATAGTTCGCGGCCATAGCCAGAATTTTTGATGCCACCGAACGGTAAATCGGCTGCCGTCCACGTGGGGTGGTTTACAAACACCATGCCGGTTTCAATCTGGCTGGCTACTCGTTTGCCACGACGAATATCATTAGTGAATACCGATCCACCCAAGCCAAACTCAGAATTATTGGCAAGTGCGATGGCTTCCGCTTCATCTTTAACGCTAAAGAATAAAGCAACAGGGCCAAAAAATTCCTCTGAAAACGCCGAATTTGATGGCTTAATATCGGTAAGAATCGTCGCCTGCATAAACGAACCTGGGCGATCTACCCGCGCCCCCCCTATTAACACCTTGGCACCGTTAGCCACGGCGCGTTTTACCTGATCCAATAACTTAACGAGCGCTGCCTCTGACGACATCGGGCCTTGCGTTGTGGCTTCATCCATCGGGTCGCCCGGCTTCAGCGCGGTAAGGGCTGCTTGAAATTTTTCAAGAAAACTATCGGCCACAGTACTCACCACAATCAACCGTTTTGCCGCAATGCAGCACTGGCCGTTGTTGTTCATTTTTGCCCATACGGCCCATTTTACTGATTTCTCAATATCGGCGTCTTCCAGCACAATGAAGGCGTCACTGCCGCCAAGCTCCATTGTGGATTTCTTCATATTCTGCCCTGCTCTTTCGGCCACACTTTTGCCCGCCTCAACGCTGCCAGTTAAGGCGACCCCTTTAATCCGTGAATCGTCAATGATGTCATTTACTTGTTCATGCGACACCAACAAATTAGTGTACGCACCAGCGGGTGCGCCCGCTTCGAGCCAGAGCTTTTCAAACGCGATAGCGCATTGCGGAACCGATGCGGCGTGCTTTACCATCACCACATTGCCTGCCATTAAATTGGGTGCCGCAAAGCGTGCCAGTTGATAGTACGGAAAATTCCACGGCTGCACCCCAAAAATCACACCGATGGGCGCACTTTCTATGTGCGCCTCACCCAGAGCGGGTGTCAGCGTTTGCACAGCTAAAAACTCCTCCGCGTGTTCGGCGTAATAATCAATAATATCGGCGCTCAACGCAACTTCGCCACGCGCTTCATTAATGAGCTTACCCATTTCCAGAGCCATCGGCCGTGCAAAATCGTCAACGCGACTACGCATAATAGTAGCCGCTTTGTGCGCAATGGCGGCACGATCAGAGAAAGCAGTTAAGCGCCATTTTTTATAACAATTTTCAGCCGTTTCCAATGCGGACTCTACCTGCTTATCAGTAAAAGTTTCAAACGATTTAAGCACTTTTCCATCGAATGGGTTAACACTTTGATAGCTCATTTGTCGCTTTCTGAATAAAAGTATAGGGGCTAATTTGCAGGCATGGCCGCAAAAAATTAGGGTAACTGGAGGCAGCATGCGCGTAATGCCACCTACTGGTCTGTGCGTTAACGTACGCAACGCGTTGTGGTGGTGGCGTGATTGACACGGTACCAACACGACGAGGGCGAATGATTATTGGCCCCTACAGGTAGCAGCATGGCCTGCGCCGGTTGTACAGGCGCGCACGGCATACCGTGACCCGACGGTGCTAGCGAGGGTCAGCGCGACAGTTTCACAATACTCATGCGTCACACACTATCAAAAAGCATGCCGCCCATTGCCGACCTGACTCCTCTCTCCCCTTGTGGGAGAGAGGCCAGGAGAGAGGGGGGGTTGCCTATCAGGAAAATTCGCAGTACCCACCGCGTTCACCACAGATCATCGGCAATGTTCGCCGCCGCACAGATCGCTTCTTATAGCGGGCGCATCATGGGTTTTGACTTTGGAGCCTTATTCTAAAACTTCATACAGCACCAGAATCGCGTCGCTACTTGTCACTTATCATTCCTCCCCTTCAGGAGCTTCAATGCAACCCGACTATGCTCGACGCGGTTTTTTACGCACTTCAATTACCATCGTGCCTGCTGCGGCTCTTGCGGTTTCGGGCTGCACCCAAGGTGCCCCTAATGCTGAATCAGCAACGATGGCGGCGCAGAGTAAATCGCTCACCCCCTATAATCCCGTTTTTTTCTTTGGGCATGAGTGGGCTTTCATTCAAGCTGCTGTGGCACGTTTGATTCCGGCGGATGACACGGGGCCGAGTGCTGTGGAAGCAGGCGTGCCGGAGTTTATTGATCGGCAGATGGATGCAGTATTTGGTCATGCTGCGATTTGGTATATGCAGGGGCCGTTTGTGGAGTCTGCACCAGAATTTGGCTATTAAGGCAAGCTGGCACCGCGCGATGTGTATCGTGCGGGCATAGCTGCTACCGATGCGCATTGCAAAACCACGTTTGGCGGTAAGGTTTTTGCCACGCTTGATGCGGCGCAACAAGACGCAGTGCTAAAAGGATTGGAATCGGCAGAAATTAAATTTGATACCATTTCCAGCAAAATCTTCTTCACCTTCCTTTTGCAAAATACGAAGGAAGGTTATCTGAGTGATCCGCTGCATGGTGGCAACAAAGATGCTGGCTCTTGGAAGATGATCGGGTTCCCCGGCGCACGCGCAGATTATGCAGACTGGGTCGGCCGCCCTAACGTCCGCTATCCACTGCCGCCAGCTACTATTAATGGCTTGCAAAATCAAGTGTCGCGCAATGGCTAAGTTAACAAAACCGAGTGTTGATGCGGTACTAGTTGGCTTTGGCTGGACTGGTGCCATTATGGGCATGGAACTAACGGCGGCGGGGCTTCAGGTATTGGCACTTGAACGCGGTGAGAACCGCGATACCGCGCCCGACTTCGCCTATCCGCGCATTACCGATGAGCTCACTTACGGCATTCGCGGCAAGCTGTTTCAAAACCTTGCTAAAGAAACCGTTACCGTGCGCCATGGCTTAGCGGATATCGCCGTGCCCTATCGCCAGCTCGGCTCGTTTTTGCCCGGTGATGGTGTGGGTGGTGCTGGCGTACATTGGAACGGCCAGAATTGGCGGGCGTTACCGGATGATTTGCGGATTCGCAGCCGCTACGAAGAACGCTATGGCAAAAAGTTTATTCCGCAAGATATGCAACTGCAAGCCTGGGGCGTTAGCTATGCGGAGCTAGAACCCCACTTCGATCAGTTTGAAAAAGTATGTGGTATGAGTGGTAAGGCCGGTAACCTAAAGGGCGTGATTCAAACAGGAGGCAACCCTTTTGAAGGCCCCCGTGCGAATGAGTTTCCCCTACCGCCTATGGCCGCACTTAGCAGTGCCTTGCTGTTTGACAAAGCCGCCCGTGAACTGGGTTACCATCCGTTCCCGCAAGCGTCCGCTAACGCGTCTCGTCCTTACACCAATCCACATGGTGCGCAGTTGGGGCCGTGTAATTTTTGTGGATTTTGCGAGCGTTATGGTTGCTATAACTATTCGAAAGCGTCGCCGCAAACCACACTACTGCCCACACTATTACACCGTAAAAATTTTGAACTGCGCACGCGCTCGCACGTCATTCGCGTCAACATGACTGCCGATGGCAAACGTGCCACGGGCGTGACCTATATTGACGCACAGGGTAATGAAATTGAGCAACCGGCAGACCTAGTGGTGCTGTGTGCTTATCAGTTTCACAACGTACGTTTATTGCTGCTATCAAACATCGGCAAAAGGTATGATCCCGCCACGGGCACGGGTGTGGTGGGGCGCAACTACGCTTATCAGTTACTCGGTGGCGTGACGATGTTTTTTGATAAATCACAGCCAATGAATCCATTCATAGGCGCGGGTGCCAGCGGCAGCGTGGTGGATGATTTTTATGGAGATAATTTTGATCACGGTCCGCTTGGCTTCATCGGCGGCGCATCACTGAGCTGCATCAATACCGGCGGCAGACCGATTCAACAAACCAGTCTTCCTACCGGTACACCGGCTTGGGGCGCCGGTTGGAAGCGGGCAATTAAAGACAATTATTTGTACACCGCCAGCATTGGCAGTCAGGGATCGGTAATGGGCTATCGCGATAACTATCTTGACCTTGATCCGACTTATAAAGACATATATGGTCAGCCACTGTTACGCATGACCTTTGATTGGAAAGCCAATGACATCGCCATGACGCAGTTCACCACCACAAAATTGCAAGCTATCGCCAAAGCAATGGGGCCGCGTGACATGAAGGTTAATGTACGAAAACCGGGTGACCATTACGACTTGCGGGTTTACCAATCCACCCACAACACCGGGGGGGCACCAATGGGCACTGACCCTACTACCAGTGCGGTGAATCGTTTTTTGCAAGTGTGGGATGTACCCAATGTGTTTGTGATGGGTGCTAGTGCATTCCCACAAAATTTTGGCTATAACCCGACTGGCATGGTGGCGGCGCTAGCGTATTGGTCAGCCACGGCAATACGAGAAAAATATCTAAAAAGCCCGGGGGCATTAGCATGAAAAAAATCGCAGCCTTTCATCCACGAGCGTATCGTCTTACTGTTGAGCGCGTTTGGCGAACAGCCCTGTTTATTGGCGTATCCACCACTATCACAGCCAGCGCCGAAACCAACAAGACAGCGGCGCTAGCAGCCGATATTGCCGCTGCATTTTACGCCCGACCGGCTGGCACCAATAGCAACGAAAAAAGTACTAATAGCAAGGAGCCGGTACTCACCAATACGGCGCTGGCGCAAAATCCCCTCGTGGTTCGTGGCCAATATTTAGCCCGCGCCGGTGATTGTATTAGCTGCCATACTAGACCAGACGGCTTGGCCTTCGCCGGTGGGCTAGCGTTGCAAACGCCGTTTGGAACTATCGTTTCAACCAACATCACGCCGGATAAAACTGCCGGTATTGGCAACTACACCTTAAGTAAGTTTGATGCTGCTTTGCGTCATGGCTTGGATGAAGAAGGCCGCAACCTCTATCCAGCCATGCCCTATGCAAATTATGCGAGATTAAGCGATGAAGATTTAGCAGCGTTGTTTGCCTATTTTATGCAGGCGGTGCCACCGGCGAAACAGGAAAACGCTAAGACTAATTTACCATGGCCGTTTAGTATGAGGTGGCTGGTTAAAGGCTGGAACTGGCTATATTTACCAAAGCAGCCCTACATAGTGGATACCGCCCAAACACCAGAATGGAACCGCGGTGCGTACTTAGTGCAGGGCTTAGGCCACTGTGGTGCCTGCCACACGCCGCGTAGTCTCGCCGGTGGTGAAAAGGCCTCCACCGAAAAAGGCGGCAAACAGTTTTTGTCAGGTGCGCTCATTGACGGTTGGTATGCGCAACCCTTGCGTGTAAGCAACAACACAATCAACAACCCCATGCCCGGTTTGGCAGGCTGGTCATCTGGCGATATCGTAGACTTTTTGAAAACGGGGCGCACCCAACACACCGCCGCCTTTGGGCCGATGACGGATGTGGTCAGCAATAGCACCCAGCATATGACTACTGAAGATTTAACGGCAATAGCACGCTACTTGAAGTCTATAGGCGTCGATGGCAGTGTTGCCGCACCATTAGCGACACCATTGGCGACATCAGTAGCCAGACCATTGGCAACACCAGTAGTAGCCACAAGCAGTATTGACCCTACCACAGCGGCGCTTCAAGCAGGCGATGTTAGCGCCCGTGGCGCAATGATTTACCTTGATAATTGCGGTGCCTGCCATCGCTCCAATGGTCAAGGTGCGGCACGCACATTTCCCTCACTGGCGGGCAGCAGCGTTATCGCCGCCGATGACGCCACCTCGCTAATTCGCATCGTGCTGCAAGGCTCGGCCATGCCCTACACCAGCCAAGCACCATCGCAATTGGCGATGCCCAGATTTGATTGGCGTCTGAGTGATGATAACGTGGCCGATGTACTCAGCTTTGTGCGTAGCGGTTGGAATAACACGGCGGCACCGATTACCTCCGCAACCGTGGCCAAGGTGCGTGCCGAGATGAACAAATCGATAAAGCCGGTGGCGACGACTCGCGCGGCGTATATTATTGACTGAGCGCTTGCTCTAACTGCGCTTTGTTCATTGCCGAACGACCCTTGATACCCCGCTGCTTTGCCTCGTTGCGAAGCTGTGCTACCGTCCGGCCACCCGCGCCGTGATGTGACCTAAGCCCACCGCGTCGGCTTGACGATATGTCGTTAATAGATGACGCACTTGCTGTCATAGATTCGCCATGTTGCGCGCGCTCTTTATTGACGGTGCGGGCGGCAATTTCCTCCGCCACTGATTCGCTCTCGCCTCTCGCAAGCACACTGTCTTTAATGTGTTGATACTGACGTTTGCGCTTCGCGCTCCAATCGATGGATGGCATAGTGGTTCCTTGAAGTGAAGGAGTAGTTAACCGCATTAGCGTGTGCCTCGTCTGTACGTTGACGTACCTAATGCTTGGCCGCACTCGGCAATTCGGGTCGAAGTAATGAAAGGCCGTGCTAGGCGGATCAACTATTTGTGCCTTCTGAAGTCTGGCCCTACGTTCAACGGTGGCGGCGAACTCCGTTGTTAGCGTAGAATCACCGCCGTGTAGGAGCCCAGCGCACCATTGGCATGTGCCCAAACGGTAAAAATATGACGGCAGCGCATGCGCACCGACCGTTGTTGTGCGATGCCAATCACAAGATACGTGCGTCTGTGCCAATACGAAGAGCGCGAATAATTATTCGCCTCACAAGTCGAGAGGCGTGTGTCGCGATTGCATGCACAGGGTAGGTTACGGTTGAGTAGGCTCCGCATGTCGCCCCCCTACAGTGTCTGGGCAACAATTTCACGGCGCGCAAGCGTCGCACGCTATCAAATAAAATGCCGTCCATTGGTTCAAGGGACACCGTTGATCTTTGAAATGGTGCGCTGGCGTACAGACAATACTCACGCAGAGCGCCATTATCAATGCTTACAAAATCATTCGGAATAGGAACACAGTATGAATAAAACTTTTCTAGCCGCAGCTTATTTGACCTTAGCCGCTATGTTCGGTAATTCATACGTAAAGGCAGCCGATACTGTCACGGATGCAGCACAGGTGAAATTACAGGCCGCCTCAATGGCGCAGATAAAGACACTCCTCCAAGCAGCGGGTGCTTACAACCCCAATGATATCGAGCTCAGCTCAGCAGCACACCAAATGACAATCACCATCATTGATAGCGGGCTGAATAATCGCGGCAGCGCCGAACGAGAGGCAGAAGCTACAAAAATGGTATCGGGTGTTGCCATTGTGATTGCCGATAAACCCGAGTTTTCAAAGTTGCCAGTCATCCACGTGGACTATGTAAAGCGCCAAGGCAGTAAGCTGACAGCGGTGCAAAGAATCGACTTCTTCCAGTCGCCAGCGGGCGTATTTGTATTGCACAAAACCTAATTTGACTGTGGCACATTTCTAAAAAGCCAATTATCGAAACTAGGTTTGGCTTGAACACAAAACCTTGACGACTCGTAGCGACGAAAAGTGCATCTTCTGAGACACGCCACAAATTATGACGCCGTCTAATCATCTGTAGGCATAGTACACATGACCGCCACTGCTCTTTTGCTTTACATCGGTACTGCAATTATTTTGCAGGTGCTGGTGCTGGGTGGGGTCCAGTTTTTGAGATATCGAACGGCAGCGCACCAGGGCGCTACCAGCAGCGAAGCAGCAGCGCCTAAGACTTCAGAGGTTGCCTGGGCTGGCTGGCGGGAGTTTCGCGTGGCGAGCCGAGTTTATGAAGACTTGCAGCGCAATCAATGTTCATTTTATCTGAAGCCAGTTGATGGCGTCCGTTTGCCAGCTTTTAAGCCAGGGCAATTCCTGACTTTTCAACTGCCTTTGCCGAACCAGGTTTTGACCCGCTGCTACTCGCTGTCAGATAGGCCATCAGCTGACCACTACCGGATAACCATCAAACGGCAAAATGCCCCACTCAGTAAGGTAGGTGTAGTGCCGGGGCTTGCGTCCAACCAATTTCACGACGCGATACAAATGGGTGACGTTGTCCGGGTGCTGGCACCGTCCGGTAGTTTTTTTATAGACCCGGACCCAAGTTCTGACGTTGTATTGATTGCCGGCGGAATTGGTATCACGCCCCTGCTCAGCATGCTGCTATGGTGTATCGACGAGCAGCCAAAGAGGGGCATTTACCTTTACTACGGCGTGCACGATGGTGACCAGCATGTTTTTAAAGCGCAACTTGCGCAGCTTGCCGCTACCCACCCTAACTTTCATCCGACCGTAGCCTACAGCCAACCGAGATTAAATGATGAACTTGGCCGCGACTTTCAGCTCCAAGGGCATGTAGATATGACGCTGCTAAAAAATACCCTACCTCGGGGACGCCACCAGTTTTACCTCTGTGGGCCTGCGCCTATGATGGAAAGTCTAGTATCTGGGCTGGTCTCTTGGGGGGTAGCGTCTAAAGATATTCATTTTGAGGCCTTCGGCCCTGCCTCTATTGGCACCAATAACGCCACCGCGAATGCTTCCCAAACAGCAACCCAAGGCGTAGGTGGTCGGTCCTTTGAAGTACAGTTTTTGCAATCAGCGCGCACCCTTTTGTGGACTGCTAGTTCGGGCACGCTGCTCAGCTTCGCCGAAAAAAATGCGATCAATATTGAGTCTGGCTGCCGCGTGGGTAACTGCGGCGCGTGTGAGACCCAACTGATTTCCGGCAGCATTCGCTACGCTGTCAAACCTAGCTATGACGTCGCAATTGGCAATTGCCTACTGTGTGTCAGCGTGCCGTCAACCAACGTAGTGCTGGCAGCATGACGTCCATGAAGGCTCAGTTAGTGTTCCGCGAGGTCTTACCTTTTGCACTGTCGCTGGCGCTACTGGGTGCGCTAGCCTTGCTGCTCGATGCGCTGCTGCATGTGTATGACGCCGTCTGGATAGGCCGGTACGCGGGCATTGTCGGTACGCTGCTCATCATCTGCTCGTTCTGGTATTCGCTGCGTAAACGCAATCTAGTTAGTAGCGGCAACCTAACAAAACTAATGCATCTGCATGAGCGTATGGCGTGGCTGGGTTCATTGCTAGTGTTAGTTCATGCTGGCATCCACTTCAACGCCATTTTGGGCTGGCTGGCAGTCTGGGCCATGCTGGTCAATGTCGTCAGCGGGTTGACGGGAAAATTCCTGTTGGAACGCTCACGCAAAAGAATGGCCTTGGCGCGCGAAAAGATGCACCAGCAAGGACTGAGCGCTGAAAAACTTGAAGAGCAACTTTACTGGGATAGCCTCACGTTTGATATCGTCAAAAAATGGCGGGTGATTCATATCCCCATCACGCTGGCCTTCGCCGTGCTGGCCATTGGTCACATTCTCTCTATCTTTCTGTTTTGGGGATGGAAATGAAGCGCGGTTGGATACTTGCCATTATTGCCGCCAATCTGCTGATTTTGACGGCGCTGACGTTTATGTTTCCTGATTTGATGGTCTCGCCTGGGCCGGTTGTCAAAGCGCACGCGACCATTGCCACTGATTGCTTCGCCTGCCACGCGCCGCTTCGTGGAGCATCCGCCGAACGGTGTGCGAGTTGTCACGCCGTTAAGGACATTGGCGTTCGCACAAGCCTCGGGCGACCAATTGTCAAAGCGCAGACCAAAGTAGCTTTTCACCAGCAGTTGCAGGAAACAAACTGTATGGCTTGCCACACTGATCACACCGGCCCAAAATTAACCCATCAAAATCGAAAGTCTTTTTCACACGCACTGCTGCTACCTGCAACCCAACAGCAATGCCAAAACTGCCACAAGCCGCCCACTGACACGATGCACCGACAAATTCTTGACAACTGCGCCCAATGTCACGGCACGACAAAATGGACGCCAGCAAAGTTTGACCATGCAAAACTGTTTTTGCTAGAAGGTGAGCACAATGCCACCTGCGTGACGTGCCATAATAGTAACGATTACCGCAAATACACCTGCTATGGCTGCCATGAACATCGGCCAGATAAGATCAGATCAAAACATCTGAAAGAGGGGATTCGCGATTTCGAAGACTGCGTGGCGTGTCATCGTAGCGCCGACGGCGAGCATGAGGATAGGGGATCACGTAAAGAGAAGGAACGCGATTGACGTGCCGACAGACTGCTAGGATCGTTTAAATGACGATCATGAGGCTGGACGGTGGCCTTCGAGTAGAGCAATTTAACCACAGGCGGACACGCTAAATACCAATAGGAAATGGCCGCCAGATTCCTGGTTACGGGATTGACGGAGGTCGTTTTAGCGGCTTGGCAGGCAGATTGGAAACTACGATTGGCCGCAACACTGCAAGCGCAATGATTGCTGCGAGCGATAATCCAGCGGCTAGTGCGAAGGCCAATGTTGGCGCAACAATCCACAACGCGCCCGCAACTAACGACGCCGGTAGATAAAGTGTACCCGTGGCAAAGTTGTAAACACCTATTGCCGTGGCGCGGCGGGTAGGTTCGATGTCGGCGATAAACGCTTTGCTTTGCGATTCTTCAATTGCGTAGAAGACACCATAAACGGCAAAAAGCACAATAATCTCCCACTGCTCACTGATAAATATAGCTCCCAAATTGAGTAGGCCGTACAACGCATAGCCTGCCATTACAATGCGGCTGCGCCCAACGATATCACCAAGCCAGCCCACGATAGGTGCAGCAATCACGCAACTGACGTTAAACCACGCGTAGAGCAGCACGATCTCTGTCACGCTAAAGCCAGCAGTATGCGCCTTGAGTAGCAAAAAGCCGAGGCTGTAGTAGCCAAGCGCGAAGATGCTAGCAGGCACTAAAAAGCGCTTGAACCCTGCACTCAGTGCCTGCCAATTTTGCGAAATATTCTCGTGAACATGCGGTACGGCGGGCTGATCTTTCACAAAAGCCAACACCACGATGCTGAGTACGGCAGGCACAAGCGCGATCAGGAATAACATCTGATAGCTTGCGCTAGATTCACCCAACCACGACAACACGCCATAGGCCACCAGTGGGCCAGCTACAGCACCCGCCTTATCCAGCGCCTTATGCACGCCGAATGAAAACCCGCGTGTTGCTTCGTGCGCGATGGTTGATAGCCATGCATCGCGCGGCGGGCCGCGAAAGCCCTTGCCCAAGCGCTCCAGTACGCGAAAAGCACTTAGCCCCACAATAGAAGTTGATACCAACAGAATAGTTTTTGCTAACGTAGAAAAGCCATAACCCGCCAAAGCAAAAATCTTTCGTTTCCCACTACGATCAGATAACCGTCCCGCCAAATAATTAAGCGATGAGGCTGCAAAGTCCGCCAGCCCTTCCACTAGCCCCAGCAAGGCGGTTGAAGCACCAGCAATAGTGGTGAAGAAAACGGCAAACACCGAGAAAATCATTTCCGAGCTGAAGTCAGTTAGAAAACTAACGAACCCAAGTTTGAGAATATCTGGATGGAGTTTTTTGGATGAATCTGGCAGGGTTGGCGTGGCGTTAACAACCGCCGCAGGAAAACTCACCGCAATTGGGTCACTGGCCGGAAATGACTCCTTCAGCGCTTCATCCAAGGCCGCTTCTTGGTGCACCTGCGCCGCGGTATTTAAATGATTTTCGTGCACTGGGATTTGATCAATTTCTTTCATACCTTCTTCTTTGAATACTGCATGCGCCGTGCCGATGAGGGCTTTGCAGCTGAAGTACTATTATCTGTCCAAACCATTCTACATAGAAGCAAAGTTTGAAGTCTGCTCGAAACTTTCATCGCGGTATGTGCGCCAGAACACCCTTATTACTAATTAGCAGGCAGGATGCACGCCACGCGGCACAGACAGTCCGCAGTGTTCGCCGCCGCACAGATTGCGCTTGCCGCAGAGCGCATCATCAAGGCTCTAACTATTTGGGAGGCAATATGAGAGCTGTTCGAATTCATCAATATGGCAACGTCGATACAATGCGCTACGAGGACGCCGATGAGCCTATGGTACGCGCTGATGACGTACTAATTCGCGTGATCGGTACATCGGTTAATCCGATTGATTGGAAAATTCGCCAAGGTCATCTGAAAGAAATGATTCCGTATCGTATGCCCATTATTTTGGGCTGGGATGTTTCTGGTGTGGTCACACAAATCGGCGTCAAGGTCTCAAAATTTAAAGTGGGCGATTCTGTTTATGCTAGACCCGACGTTGAACGCGACGGTACGTATGCCGAATATATTTCCGTTCGCGAAACAGAAATCGCGATGAAGCCAAAAACGATTTCGCATATTGAAGCAGGCGTATTGCCGCTATGTGGTATTACCGCATGGGAAGCGATGGTGAATGTAGCAAAGTTGTCGGCAGGCCAACGGGTATTAATTCATGCAGCCTCAGGTGGGGTTGGGTCAATAGCGGTGCAGCTGGCGAAGTCGCACGGTGCTTATGTGATTGGTACGGCATCAGCAGCCAATCGTGCCATGGTTGAAGCGCTTGGCGTCGATGAGTTTATTGACTATCGTGCGCAGCGTTTGCAAGACTCCACAAAAAAAATCGATGTGGTGTTCGATACCATTGGCGGCCAAACTCAAAATGATTCGTGGTCAGTCATGACGCCTGGCGGTATTTTAATCTCCATCGTTGCCAATCCGCCAGCAGATGAAGCCAAGAAATTAGGCATGCGCGCTGCCTTTGTTTTTGTAAAACCAAATGCGGCAGCACTTGAGGAAATTGCGCAATTGGTGGATGACGGCAAACTACACCCCATCATTGGTGCCGAATTTGCGCTGCAAGATATCAAACACGCCCATGGGCTTAGTGAATCGGGTCGTGCAAAGGGCAAGATTGCAATTTATGTGGGGCAACCCTGAGCGCACTCAGACGCGAGCTTTTTTAGCTAACTGCGGATCTATCGGTGGCTCTGGCTGTCTGGCAGCAGTACCACGAATGCGGAAGTGCGCATAGATAATTGCGCTTAATAGTGCCGCAAATAAACACCAAACAGAGATAAACCATGTTGCATAAAAGTAATACGCCGCCGCAAACGAAAGCAGCGCTAAAACACCAAAGGCTTTCACCATGCGGTGCGACGAAACAATCGGACTGACGGTAGTCGATAACAGGTACATTGTCATTACCGGGCCGGCGAAGAAGTGGGGCATTACATATTCGATATGGTGGCCTGTGATGCGTGAAACCGGGGGGAAGGCCAACAGTACGTAAAGCAGGTACGCACCCACCCCAATACCACCAACTACGAAAACACCTAACACCCGCCGACGTGATGACAGGGGCTCTATCAAAAAGACCGCAAGTGGCACATAAACCGGCCACAATACGTGCGAGAAAAATGAGTACACATCAGTCATTAAGGTGTTGAGACGTGGCACGTCGTACTGGAACGAAAGCCAGATCACGCCTTCAATTAGTTGCTGAATTGCAAACAAAATTGGGATTGCAGCAAACACATAATCGCGTGATTGCGTTACACGCCGTAATGTCAGAACGCCAATACCAGTCAAGACTGCGCCCGCTGTAAAGCTGGCGCTAGCTGAAAAACACATTTAATTTACACCCGCGTGCGAAAGGTGCTTAAGAGAGCGGTTAGTCGCACATAACGTGGTCGTGGTCGTGGCCGTGTACGTATACGTGGCCGTAGACACGCACGTTTGATGAAGTCCGTTGCTCATTCTATTTTCATTTCATTCGTGCGTTAATTTTTCTTGGGTGTTTTATTGGGGTTTATATTAACTATCGTCATTCCAGCAAAGTCTGGAATGACGATGGCGCATATTTTGTAAGGGGCAAGTGATGGTGCGTTTGATCTATAAACGGTATGAATTAAATGGAACTACGCTCTTGCTAGATTACTTTTGTGAAGCAGTGGCCGAACTGTTAGCATTGTGCTGTGTGACATTCGTCGCCAACTTTTTCAGTAATGCTTCTGCCGCTGGCTCCGATGATGCCGGGTTTTGACCAGTGATTAATAAACCGTCGGTGATAACGTAGGCTTGCCAGTTAGCTACCTTGGAATATTTTCCGCCGTTTTTCTTGAGCATGTCCTCAACCAAAAATGGCACTACATCAGTTAAACCCGCCGTATCTTCTTCAGTGTTACTAAAGCCCGTCACGGACCTTCCTGCAACCGCTGATTTACCGTCTGCTAGTTTCACGTAACGCAGTACACCGGGCGCATGGCACACAACTGCAACGGGTTTATTCGCGGCGAGCATCGCTTCAATGAGAGTAATTGAATAGGCATTCTGCGCTAGATCCCAAAGCGGACCGTGACCACCGGGGTAGAAGACCGCATCAAAATCGGCAGCCACAACATCGTGTAATTTTTGCGTGGTGGCGAGTGCTGCCTTGGCGTCGGCGTCGGCCTTAAAGCGCTGCGTTGCATCCGTTTGCGCGTCCGGCTCATCGCTTTTCGGATCGAGCGGTGGCTGCCCGCCCAGAGGTGAAGCCAGTGTGATTTCTGCACCGGCATCTTTAAAAACGTAATATGGGGCGGCAAATTCTTCTAGCCAAAAACCAGTTTTTTTGCCGGTATTACCTAGTTTTTCATGCGATGTTAAAACCATTAATATTTTCCAAACTGGGAGCATGATACACATCCATATTCCGGACGGATTTTAAAACCCCTCTTTGAAAATAATCTAGCTTGGTGTGAAAATTCTTTTGCGGGATTGAGGGCGGTTTTCGATTAAAAT
>JANMDR010000314.1:0-30087 GCA_031376425.1 Betaproteobacteria bacterium | reverse complement strand
ACCGCTAGCACGCACATAAACTAAATCCTTGAACTACCTCTAAAGCCTTCTTCATACACCTTCACGCAATTGCGCCCCGCATGCTTGGCTTCGTAAAGCGCTAAATCGGCACGCTTCAACAGTTCTTCAGGATCAGCTCCGTGGCTTGGAAAAATACTAACACCAACACTGGTGGTAATGCGCGCGGTATACGAACCGGTGCTGGTAGGTAGCGGATAATCCACAGCGAGTGCGGCAACTAATTTTTTACCCACGCGCAGTGCCAAATCCTCAATCACTTTTGTATTCGGGATGCTGCGCGTACGGTGGATGTTTTTAGTATTTTGCGTAAACTGGGTAACCTGTGTGGTGAGGCTAGCACCATCGATGACAACTAAAAATTCATCCCCACCAAGGCGGGCGATGAAGTCATGATAACGCAGGGTTTCTAACAGCCGTTTTGAAACGGCGCAAAGCAATTTATCGCCAACATCATGGCCTGCGGTATCGTTCACATTTTTAAAGCCGTCTAAGTCCAATAGCAGCACCGCGAAGGTGCTATCTGTAACCGGTGCGGCTGCGCCAACCGGGTGCACCAAATCCTCTATTTTTGCTAATACTGCCGCTCGATTGTAAAGGCCGGTAAGCGCATCGTGTGAGGCTTGATGCGCTAAGCGTGCTTGGGTTTCACGCTGGCCTTCGCTTAAGCGCTTTAATGTGCCGTATAAGAAGATCAGTAACAAAATGGCCGATGTTGCCAATGCCAACAATGTTTTGCGGACATTGGTGCCAATCTTTTCTTGCGCAGCTTGTAGCGCATCAAATTCACGCTGCATCGCTTCTAATGTGGTTTGAATATTTTGTTGGACGCGCAATTGAAACACATCGTCTTTGTGGCGTGCAACATCTACTTTTGCCGCTTCAAAGCCAATTTCACGGCGCGTTTTTACGGTGAGGCTTTCTTGTTTTATCAGCCCACTTACCGCTGTTTCTAGCTCGCCAAATTGTTTAGCCAGCACCGGAAATGTAGTCGATTTAGTGCGCAAATTAAGCAGCTCAGTTTGCAGTTCAACAATGCCTTTTTGTAACGGTGCCAATTCTTTATCGGCACCGGTAATGACATAGGACTGCATGCTGGTATCTACCACGGCAGCTTGAAAGCGAATGGCTTCCAAACTTGAAGTAACGCGATGCGCATCCAGTATTTGCACATTGCCGTCGATCAAATTTTCGGTCGCGCGAATCGCTACCAGCGACGCGCCCGCTAACGCAACAGCCGTTAACACAATGCCTGCTAAGGCGATGTTTTCGATGGTGGCACGAAGCTTCATTGGCTTCTGGTTTTCCTCTTAAAACTACAGGCTGACGACAAGCTAACAACAGACTATTTTTTAATTTCTGCAAACGCCTCACGTGCCATCGCTACAGTGTGATCAATGTCAGCTTGGGTATGTGCAGCAGAGACAAATCCCGCTTCAAATGCTGATGGTGCCAGATATATACCGCGTTTGAGCATTGCGTGAAAAAATAAATTAAATTTGTCTTTATCCGATTCCATGACTTCCGCAAAGCTTTTAGGCGGTGTTCCACGAAAAAATAAACCGAACATGCCGCCCTCACTAGCACCCGAAAAAGCGAAACCAGCGTCACTCGCAGCTTGGCTCAAGCCGGTTATTAACGCTTTGGTCATCCCCCCAAGCGCTTCATAAAAGCCTAGTTTACTCACGAGTTCTAAGGTGGCTAACCCTGCCGTAACCGCTACCGGATTACCCGATAACGTGCCCGCTTGATACACCGCACCCAATGGTGCCAAATGCGCCATCACGTCACGTCGGCCACCGAATGCCCCCATGGGCATGCCGCCGCCGATTACTTTACCCAACGTGGTTAAGTCAGGCTTAATGCCCGTTAAGCCCTGCACGCCTTGCAGACCAACGCGAAAGCCCGTCATTACTTCGTCAAAAATCAAAATGGTGCCGTGTTTGGTGCATAGCTCACGCAATTTCTTAAGGTAGCTTATCGCTGGCACAACAAAATTCATATTGCCCGCAATAGGCTCGATAATCACGGCCGCGAGTTCGTTGCCGATTTTTGCAAAGGCAGCCTCTAGCTCTGCTTCGTCATTAAATGAAAGCACGATAGTATGGGCCGCAACTTCCGCAGGTACCCCTGCAGAGCTGGGGTTACCAAAGGTGAGGGCACCGGAACCGGCCTTGACTAACAACGCATCGCCGTGACCATGATAGCAACCTTCAAACTTCACTATTTTGCTGCGCCCCGTTGCGCCTCGCGCTAATCGAATAGCGCTCATTGTGGCTTCGGTGCCAGAGCTTACCAACCGTATTTGCTCAATGGCGGGCATAAGTGTGCAAATACGCTCCGCAATTTCCGCTTCAAGCGCGGTAGGGGCACCAAAACTCATACCCAAAGCCGCCCGATCTTGCACCGCTTTCACCACAACCGGATGCGCATGGCCCAATACTGCAGGACCCCATGAACCAACATAATCGATAAACTTATTGCCATCAACATCCCACAAGTAAGCCCCTAGACCACGCTCAAAGAATATCGGTGTGCCGCCCACAGCGCGGAAGGCTCGCACAGGAGAGTTAACACCGCCCGGAATGTATTGTTGGGATTTGGCAAACAGCTTTTCGCTCGTATTAAACATGTTTCTACTCAGTATAAAAATTAGTTAAAAAGGTTGGAGAATTCCCGTGCACGGGTTTCTATATTTGGCGCAGAAAATAAATCACTAATCACCGCAATAGCGTCCACACCAGCATCAATAAGCGCTGGTGCATTCGCCAATGTGATACCACCAATGGCGACGATAGGTAGTTTCAACGCCGCCCGTGCTTCACGAAACACCGTTAATGCTGCATGAGGTGCATTAGGCTTTACGGTAGATGGAAAAGCAGCGCCAAACGCTAAATAATTAGCGCCTTGGCTTGCCAACACCTGCGCACGCGCAATATCGTTATAGCAAGAAACACCAATGATGCCCTGTGGGAGCGCGACACGCGCTTCTGCCAAGGTGCCATCGGTTTTTCCTAAATGACAAGCTGAAGCACCAATTTGCGCCGCAAATGCCGCTGAATCATTGACGATATAAAGCGCACCGGCTTGCCGGCACAAGGCTTGAATAGCTAAAGCCTGATGCATTAGCTGTGCAGGCGGCAAATTTTTGTGGCGGTATTGCAATAAACGCACGCCCCCAGACAGCGCTTGCTCAACTACACTAAGCAGCAAAGCATCATCATGCAGTTCTGGTGTTACCGCATAAAGACCATGAATATAGGACTTTCCAGCAGACTCAGTCATTGTTGTTGATGCTGTTGCCAAGGCGTTTAGCATCATCTCAAACTGAACCGAGCAAACCCGACTCGATGGCATTATTAGATGCCTCATTGGCCTCCTTAGCGCCGCTATCGTCGTTGCCCTCGTCATCCATTTCGTCACGCGCCCAGAACATGCGATCAGGTACAAACTGGGCCATACCGGGGCGATAGCCCGCACGCAAAGTTTGCCATGTATATTCCTGTGCCTCTAATACCGCATCAGGTATATCCAAACCACGCGCCATGGTAGCAGCGACTGCTGAAGCTAGGGTGCAGCCTGAACCATGATAGCTTTGCGGTAGCCGTTTCCAGCTATCAGCGCGAATCCGGCCACCAATTCCATAAAGGCTATTCACCACATCCGCCGTGTTTTCATGGGTGCCTGTGACGAGCACGTATTCACAACCCATTTCTAGCAAGCGCTTAGATAAAATTTCCATATGAATGGAGACGATATCATCATCGTCTTCATCCGCTAAGCGCCGTAATTCGGGGGTATTGGGGGTAATGATGGTGCATTGCGGTATGATCATTTCGCGCATAGCGGCGATCATAGCTTGGGAGCTAAATTCATCGCCGCGCGCACTTGCCAACACCGGATCAAACACCAGCGGGACATGCGGGTAATCAGCCACAATTTCAGCTATCACTTGTAAGTTTTCAACACTACCCATCACACCTAACTTAAATGCTGCCACTGGTACATCTTCTAAAATGCAACGCGCCTGATCAGCTACCCAGTCCGCGTCAAAACAGTGAATTGCTTCAACACCGGCGGTATCTTGTACCGTGATAGCAGTAATAACCGAAAGCGCATGACAACCCATGCTCGATAAGGTTAAAAGATCAGCTTGCATCCCCGCGCCGCCGGATGGATCGGTAGCTGAAAATGTGAGTACAGCGGGCAGGGCATACCTGTTTTGACTATTTCGCGGTGCAGATTGAGACATAAAGTAAGGATAAACTGTAAAAACGATTTGCCTATTAGTTAGTTCAGCGTTTAAATTCTGTAACTATGCAACTGTATATTGGACGTGTTGGATTGCTGTCACTTGAAAATTTAGCTTATTCGAGGTTAACGATTAGCGTTTGACGAAAGCTTGGCGAAAACTTCAGTATCATTAGCATTAATCAATCGGTGCAGCGCAATGGATACATAGTACACCACGTCCCACCGCCTGCGAGCGTCACGAACTAAAGCCGACGCTTTGGTACCACCGATAATTTTAAGGATGCACGAATGAATCTGCAAGAAAATGCGGCAGTAAGCAAATCAATGAAATCGTGGATGTGTCTAGTCTGTGGTCTTATTTACGAAGAGGCAATAGGTTGGCCCGAGGATGGTATTGCCGCAGGAACCCGCTGGGACGATGTTCCGCTAGGCTGGTGCTGTCCAGAATGCGGGGCGCGAAAGGAAGATTTTGAAATGGTGGAAATTTAGCGAAAACATCCACCGCTCCCACGCAAGTACATATTAGTTGATGAAATACATTAACTTTTAGCCGTAAACGATTGAGTTTTTAGCAAAGTTGGCTTGAAATAACCGCTTTGCGCTTGTTGAACACAGAAAAAAACGGTAATCTTCTATGACGATGTGGATAAAGTCATACTGCAATGCAGCACTCAATCTATTTGGGTTGATCAAATAGAAAAGTAACAAAACTACAACAAGGCTCCCAAACCAAGCATGCAATTGTTAATTGCACTGATTGACGTGATTGGGGCAATGGAGGTTTCTCAGCTGTGTCCAAAAGTTTGGCAGGTATTCGCGTCATGGTAATTGACGACAGCAACACGATCCGCCGGAGCGCAGAAATTTTTCTGATGCAGGCAGGATGCCAAGTCATTTTGGCCGAAAACGGCTTTGATGCGCTCGCGAAGATTGCAGACCATCAACCTGATTTGATTTTTGTTGACATAATGATGCCGCGACTTGATGGTTATCAAACTTGTTCCCTCATCAAGAAAAATGGCAAATTCGGCGTTATTCCCGTGATTATGTTATCCAGTAAAGATAGTTTATTTGATCGTGCGCGCGGACGCATGGTGGGTTCAGACTTTTATTTAACGAAACCGTTTTCCAAAGATAGCCTGTTGCGTGCTGTTGAAGACCATATTGGCAACACGCCAACACCGTAGGTGCCGTAAAACCCACCGCTTGACAATAATTAACATGCTTTTGCCCGCAGTTTAGGTAAGTTCTTCATTCAATCGCTTTGCGTAGTTGCTACATTCATGTAACTTTAGTCGTCGTCTTTGATCCTTTCTGCTAACCGCTTTTTGCTTCAATATCTTCCGAGTTAGGAAATACAATATGCCAATCAAGAAAATTTTAATCGTTGACGATTCTCCAACCGAACGTGCTTTTTTAGAAAGCACGCTCACCAAAGCGGGCTATACCGTCACTTTTGCAGTGAGCGGTGAAGAAGGTGTGGAAAAAGCGAAAGCCGATATTCCTGACCTTATATTAATGGATGTCGTGATGCCAGGCTTAAACGGTTTTCAGGCAACACGCGCAATCACGCGCGAGGAAACAACTAAGCATGTACCGGTTTTTATCTGCACCACTAAAGATCAAGAAACGGACAAAATTTGGGGCATGCGCCAAGGCGCAAAAGACTATCTAGTCAAACCCGTAAATGCGACAGAATTACTCACTAAAATTAAAGCACTAGGCTAGTTCGCGCTAGTTTAGATTCTCCGACCAACCTAACAGAACTCGGCAAACCATATGGCACGAAAGACCAGCCTAAGAGAGTTTCAAATGAATTTCGCGCAGCGATTGCGCGATCTTTCCACTAAAAAAACCCTGTCTAGTAAGCTTGGTTTTCAGGTTGGTACGGAAAACTGGTTCGTAGATTTAGCCGATGTTTCCGAAGTAATTCCCGTGCCTAATTTAGTTACCATTCCACTCACGCAAGATTGGTTTAAAGGCATTAGCAACATTCGCGGCAAGCTCTACAGCATCGCTGATTTCTCGCAATTCCAAGGATCAAGTGCAACACCTATCAACGTTGAACGGCGCGTTGTGCTGATTCATGAAAAACTAATAGAAGGCTCGGGCTTAATGGTCAGCCGCATGATGGGCTTACGTAATCCGGAATTGTTTTCGCTAGAATCAAATGGTGTTGAAGGAAAAAGTTGGGTTCGCGCAACTTTTTTAGATGCAGCAGGTGCACGTTGGCACGAATTAGACGTAGTTGCCCTAACGAAAAACGCAAAATTTTTAGAAGTCAGTCTGTAGTCCAAAACCAGTATCAATGTAGATCAATGTAATTAGTAGCAAAATCCCAAGGCGCTGGTAGGCACTTAAATACAGCGGCATGAATGTAGCGATATCGTGTAGCAATATAGCTATCGCAACATAAAACAAGAATTTAAATGTGGAGCACCCCATGGCATCGAAACCCCCAGTACCAGGCAGCGCGGGAAGTAAACCAAAAGCGCCGGCAAAACCTAGTTTTTTCTCCAATTTATTCGGCAGCAAAAAGCCAGCCAAACCTGCGAACGTGAGCGCGAGCCCAGCCAGCGCTGCTAGTGCAGCCAGCATGAGCTCTACCACAGCGCGGATGCAAACCGTAAGCAAAACTACGGGGCCAAATAGCGAAGATCCGGGCGGGAGTAAGACCCAAAAAATTGCGGCCGTTGTTGCCAACACGAAGGTCGTCAAACCGAAAAAAGTAGCTACCGGGTTCAAGTTACCGATTATCGGTAGTAAGCCATTATTGTCCCAACTCAAAGTGTTGGGCTCTTTAGCGGGTTTATTTTTATTGTTGACCATTATTGCGATTGCCCTAGATCGGCGCTTCGCAGGCCATGATTCAGCCTATACCAACATCACATCGCAGCTTCAATATCATACGCAGCGACTAGCGAAATCAGCCGGTTTAGCGGCGCGCGGCGATGCAAGCTCATTCCCACAACTTCAAGACAGTCGCGATGAGTTTCAGCGCTATCTAAAAGTGTTTAACGAGGGTGATAAAGACTTCCCCACAGGTAGCTTACCTTCCGCACGTATTACGGAATCGCTGACTTCACGCCTCACAGAATTAACCAAACGTTTTGATGATACTTCTACTGCGGCAACATCCATCCTCGCGGCTAAAAATGACTTAACCGGCTTAAGTCGCAATATTCAACAAGTGCGATCAGGCGCTGAGGAATTATCCAATTTATCCAGCGATTTGTCGGGATTACTGCAGCAATCAAATGTGCCTCTAGCGCAAGTATTAAGAATCAAAAACATGACCTTCCTTGCGGAGCGTCTAGCGCGCGGTTCAGCAGAAATCGTGGGTTCCGATACGATTGAACCTGACACCCCGTTTTTGATGGGTAAAGACACCAACGATTTTAGAGACCTTGTTGCCGCTATTGAAAACGGTTCTAGCACTCTTGGTATTTCACCCGTAAAAGACCCTGATGCGCGCGTTAAAGTGGTAAAAATTCGCGAGCAATTTACCGAATTCGAAAAGAATATTAAAAACATTCTTGATAACGTCCAAAAGCTCACTTCAGCACGCCAATCAGGTCGCGCCATCGTGCAAGGCTCTGAGCAGTTGTTGAATAACGTAGAAACACTACAGGGTGATTTTGCTGAAACCAAACGCACATGGCCATTGATCTTGGCGATTATATTTGGTGCCCTTACGTTGTTGTTTGCTTCTTTGATCGGCTTCTTATTTCTATCCGATGCGCGTCGCCGTGCTGCTGAGGCCGACATTGAAAACAAACGAAACCAAGAAGCGATTTTGCGCTTGCTAAACGAGATGGGCGACTTAGCTGACGGCGACTTAACAATCCGTGCGAAGGTAACTGAAGACATCACCGGCGCTATCGCGGATTCGATGAACTACACAATTGAAGAATTACGTTCGCTGGTAACCGGCGTAAACAACGCGTCGGGACAGGTATCAGCAAAGTCTATGCAAGCGCAGTCAGTTTCGAACCAATTGTTAGACGCTGCGGAACGCCAATCAAAAGAGATTCAAGACACTACGCAGCAGGTGTTGAGTGTGGCAGACACACTTTCAAAAGTTAGCTTAAACGCTGAAGAATCCTCCCAAGTTGCGATGCGCTCGCTAGCAGCGTCAGACAAGGGTCGGTTGGCGGTGCAAAACTCTATTTCCGGCATGAACGAAATTCGTGACCAGATTCAAGAAACTTCTAAGCGTATTAAGCGTTTGGGTGAATCTTCACAGGAAATTGGTGAGATCGTGGAATTGATTTCTGACATTACCGAACAAACGAACGTTTTGGCGCTTAACGCTGCGATTCAAGCGGCATCAGCCGGTGAAGCAGGACGAGGCTTCTCCGTAGTTGCGGAGGAGGTACAGCGACTCGCTGAACGTTCTGGTGAAGCGACCAAGCAGATCGGCGCGATTGTAAAAACGATTCAGGCCGATACGCAAGATGCCGTAGCCGCGATGGAAAAGTCCACCACGGGTGTGGTTGAAGGAGCAAAGCTTTCCGATGCGGCGGGACAAGCGCTAGCAGAGATTGATACGGTTACGAAAAACCTCGCTTCGCTGATTCAAAAGATTTCGCAAGACACCCAAGTGCAGGCAGCTTCAGCCAACCGTGTGGCAGCAAACATGCAGGATATTTTGGAAATTAATCGCCAAACCACCTCGGGTACGCAACAAACCGCTAATTCCATTAAAGATCTTACCGAAGTGGCGTCCGATCTTAAAGCCTCGGTTTCTGGCTTTAAACTCTAACGCTAACTGCTCAGTGATTATGTTCTCCAAGCAAATCAGCCAACCGGTGTTGCGCCTAACCGCGCAAGCTACTAATTTGCTATTGCAACGTAATCATTTAGTATCAATTCACGGCATGGCTTTAACGCAAATCCAAGCATCTTTGGTTATGTTCACGCACCGCACCCCAGGGTAATTTTTTATGTCCGTCAGTACACAAAATTCATTTGATACGGGGCCGCTTTCCTGGGTTAAAGCGGAAATTGAGCATTCCTTAAACGAGGCGCGGGCGAATCTCGACAAATTGCTCGCCGATCCGACCGATGCAAAAATTCAAAAATTTGTAGCCACACACCTACACCAAGTTACCGGCGCTTTGTCGATGGTGGGCTTGGGTGCTGCCACACGCTTCAACGAAGAAATTGAAAAGCTAGTTGCTACATTTGAAAGTGATCCGGCAAACGCACGTGCCGACGCCGCCAATCGCATCGCCTGTACGAAAAAAGCCACATCAGCACTGTCTTCCTACCTTGACACATTGAGTGCCAGCGGCATCGACCGCCCAATGATGTTGGCACCAGCATATGTAGCCTTGAACCAAGTACAGGGTTTGAAAGATGCATCGGAAAGCGATTTATTTTCGCCCGATTTATCTACGCAAATCCCAATGCAGGATGAAACAGTGGCGTTGCCGAAGCAGGAAATGATGGTTGAGGCCATTAAACAGCGGCGCGGCATGTATCAGGGCGGGTTGCTAAAACTATTGCGCGACAAAGATATGCAGGGCGGCGCGCGTGACATGCGCAATGCCACTCTAGCAATCGAAGCACTGCAAATCATGTCGCCCTCCCGCTCTTTCTGGTTTACCGCCAGTGGATTTTTTGATGCCATTTCGAATTCACCTACCGAGGCAGGTTCTACCGCGGTAGCGTTGTTCGGCAAGATTGATCAACAAATTAAGTTGCTCATCGAGGGCGTGCACAAGGTACCGGAACGCTTATTCCGCGATTTATTGCTCATCATCGGTAAATCAACCGCCAAAACAGAACGTATTAGACGCATTCGGGAAATATATCGCCTAGATGAGTTATTGGCTGAGCCTGATTCCGCACGCCTAGAAAATGACGACCAGCTTGCTGGTGTGATTCGGCAAATGCGCGAGCAAGTGACGATCCAAAAAGACGATTGGCTAAAATATACCAGCGGTAATCGCGGTGCCTTAGAATCATTTGCAAAAATTGGCGAATCTTTAGTCGCCGCGGCGGGCAATCAACCTAATGCTAAACTCACCCAGTTGCTTCAGGTATTAGCTGCTGTTGGCCCGCATTTGCGTAAGGTCGGCATACCACCTAACGAATCGCAGTCGCTAGAAGTAGCAACAGCGATGTTGTTTTTAGAAACATCGCTTGAGAACTACGGGCAATTAGGTGCAGATTTTGCAACGCAAAGCGCTACCGTGGTTGGCCGTGTAAAGGGGGCCATGACTGGCGCTGTTCTGCCCGCTATGGATCCAGCATCCAGTGGCATGGTCGATAGCATGACCAAACGTGCGCAAGAACGTTTGCTGATGTTTCAGGTTGGTCAAGAAGTACAAATTAATCTGCAAAATATCGAAACCGTTTTAGATAATTTCTTCCGCGAACCAGCCCGCGTTACCGAACTCGCCACCTTAAGCCCGCTATTTTCGCAAGTGCAGGGCGCATTGATGATTTTGGAGTTAGACGAAGCGGCGGTATTGAATCAGCAGTTATCAGGCCGTGTAGCGCAATTTGCATCTGGTGCACTCAAAGGCGCGGGTCATGATGCGGAAGCCGTAGCTGAAGGCGTCTCCGCCTTGGGTCTATATGTGACTGCACTACAACAGGGCCAATCAAACCCGCGTGAAGCGTTGTTACCCGCGCTTATTCGCTTTGGTTTAGCCGCTAAACCTGCCGAAATTGAACGCTCCGTAATCCAGTCACCGATCACTGATGCTGACGTTGATGTAGCCAAGCAAAAAGTGCAGGAGTTATACGAAGACTGGAAGCAAAGCCCGGAACAAACTACTACGCGCGACCAATTGCGGGAAGCTGTCAAAGAACTCAACCAAGAAGCCTTATTGGTCTCTGATTCTGTTTCAGCCAAGCAAAGTGAAGACGCTCTCAAGGCTATCGATCAAACCTTTGATCCAAGCCGCGCTGGTATTTCGGAGGCTATGAAAGATATAGAGCCTAATAATCCGACAACAGCACCAGCGCCACAAACTGTGAAGCTAGTGGATGCACCGGCCGATGAAGTAGATCAAGAATTGCTCGATATCTTCTTGGAAGAAGCCGCTGAAGTTGTTACCACGATACAAGAAAACCTAGCGACTATTCGCGCTAATCCGCAAGATAAAGAAGCATTGATCACCATCCGTCGCGGCTACCATACCCTAAAAGGCAGTGGCCGAATGGTCGGCTTAAACGACCTTGGCGAAGTGGGTTGGCAGTGTGAGCAAGTGCTTAATAAATGGCTTAAAGAAGAAAAACCGCCAAGCACCGGCTTGCTTGAGTTTATTGATGTTTCCAGCCATTCATTTTCTAGCTGGGTAACAGCGTTGCAGGACAATGGTTCCGCGCGTATAGACGGCACCATGATTGTTCGAGCCGCCGAAGCCATTAAGAATGGCAAGCAACCCGACTTCACGCCAATGGCTGAAGTTATCGCTGTTACAGCTGCGCCAGTAGTCACAACGGTTTCCGAACCTGTACTGGAAATACCGCAAATTACTGTTCCTGTTCTATCCGAGGCTCCTGCAGCACCGAGCGTCATGGAGGTGTTGCCAACACCAGCTACCGAAAGCAAAGAAGGTGTGGATTCAGGCGCTATCGCGGCACTTGGTGGGCTCGCTATTGGCGGCGCGGCATTGACTGGTTTTTCACTTGATTTAGGTGAGCCTACTCCGGCACCGAACCTTGTAAGCCAGCCTGCAGCTGTTGATTTCGACTTATTCGCCGCCGATTTAGTAGCTCCATCAACTCCGGTAACAGCTCCGGCACCAGCAGAAGCTGCACCGGTATCAGTCGATTTCGATCTATTTGCGGAAGTATCACCACCTGTTGAGGTAGCTCCGCCAGTTTTAGAACCAGCGGCTCCATCAATTACGCTGCCACCGATTCTGCCACCAGTAACGCCAACTATAGAAGTTGCCGTCGCAGAAGAAGATCCTTTTGCCGCAATAATCGCCGAAGCACCATCAGCACAAATACCGGCAATGCCTCCGCCAATACCGGAAGCTATCGTTGCGCCGGTATCTGAGGCTATGCCAGCCATACCGGCTGTTGCAGAAAGCCTACCAGATGCACTGCGCGTTGTTCCAGACGAAGAGTTGCAAGCATTAGTAAATGCCGAAAAAGCACGCATTGCAGCGGCTTCTGAGCCAACAGTATTGATGCAAACGCTCACGCCAGAAACGCCACCACCGTTAGAAATCGCGCCTATCGTCGCAACTGCACCAGAAGCACCGGCAGAACCAACGCCAACATCAGGATTTGGATTTAATCTTGATGTCGGTACGATGGGGCTTACCGGACTAGGCGCAATTGCTGGGCTCGCCGGTGCAGCGGCATTAGGAAGCACGGACCATGCGCCGGTTTCAGAACCGACGCCAGCCATCGCCGATGACGAAATCTCTATCGGCGGCAATATCATTCCAATTGCGCTGTTCGATATTTATATTAGCGAAGCGGATTTGCACGCGGTGACCTTAGATTCAGAAATGGCGGCATTAGAATTTAATCCACTATTGCCTGTTACTCATGACTTTATGCGTGCCGCGCATACCTTGAACGGTTCCTCGCGTACTACAGGCTTTGGTGCCATTAGTGATGTAGCGCATGCGCTTGAAAAGTGGCTTAAAGAACTTATCGAGAATCCAGTTGATTTCAACCCTAGCCGCTTAGCGCTCACACGGCGCGCTGTAGATGCGCTAGGCACAATGGTTTTCAGCCTGCACGATAAACAAGCTCCAGAAGCTGATCCGGCATTGATTGCTGAAATCAACGCAATGCGCGAAGAAGCGCAATTTGCCAAGCGCGGCGAGGCTACACACACTAAACCACCAGCTACAACAGCAACCGCGTTTATGGCTGATGTTGCTGAACCCGTTAATGTGGCAACCCCAAGCTTGGAAGCCTTTGCGCCACCGATTGCACCACCAGTAGCGCCATCAATGCCTGAGTTTGACGTTGCACCGGCTACAACCCCCGCTGTTGAAACTTTCGCCGTAGAGGCCTTTGCGTTTGCGGAGCCAAGCACGGCAGAAGTACCAGCTATCAGCATGCCGGAACTCGAAGCATTTGCGCCGATAGTAGAAGCAACGCCAATTGATGTTGAAATCACTGAATTGTTTGCACCAACCCCGGTTGAAATTGCCGAAGTAGCACCTGCCATTACAGTGGAAGACGTGTCTACTATTACGACTGAATCTGAAGCAGCAGCATTTGACGATGCTGCATTCTTTGATGATTTGCCCACAAGCGATACCATCACGTTTGAGCCAGTGGTGTTGGAACCATTCACAGAACCAGCAGCGATCGTTGAAACTGAAGCTACACCTGAAGTTGAATCAGCAACACCTGTTGTTGCAGACTCAATCATTGCGCAAAACAACGAGTTCATTAGAGTTGATACCGCAAGCTTATTGGCTGAGCCCGAAGCATTAGCCACACCACTCGTTGCACCAACGGCCGAACCTGTAGAACCTGCGAAAGCTGATTCTGGCTTTATGGATTCAATCACCGGTGTTGGCGGCATCGTTGGTGGCATTGCTGGATTAGCCGGACTCGCAGGCGCGGCGGCCTTTGCTACGCCTGATACACCTGATACGCCGCCTACCGCACCCGCTGCTCCTGCACCAACTCCAGCTGCAGCAGTACCGTTATTTGCAGCGCCAACACCGCAACCAACATACGACACACCAGCATTTGAAGCCGGTAAAGAGCGCCGCGCCATCGTTGATGATATCGACATGGATTTGCTGCCGATTTTTGTGGAAGAAGCACGCGAAATTATTCCGCAGCTTGGTGAATGTTTGCGCGGCTGGCGCAATGCACCGGTAAACCATTCGCCCGTTGGCGAGCTGACTCGTTATCTACACACGCTCAAAGGCTCCTCGCGCATGGCCGGTTTAATGCGCTTGGGCGAGCTTGCACACGTAATTGAAACCAAAGTGCTGGTAATGGATCGCGTGGCTGAGCCAGCATCTACAGACTACGATGAAGTCGAAGCCGCCGTTGACCGTTTTAGCTCAACCTTAGAGCGTTTGGCCACTGGCGACATGGCACCAATGCCTATTGATATTCCAGTGCTGTCACAAACATCAATGGATTTGCCTGCACCGATTGCCGCCATGGCCGCAGTGCGCAATGAAATTGGTGCTGAGGGTGAGCGCTCTGAAGGTCGTGAACGTCAAGCCTTACTACGCGTAAACGCCAGCATGATTGATCGCTTTGTAAACGAAGCGGGCGAAATGGCGATTGCCCGTTCGCGTATTGATCAGGAAATGATCACGTTCAAACGTGCGCTATTAGAACTTACGCAGAATATTGGGCGGATGAAAACGCAGCTGCGCGAAATTGAAATCCAAGCTGAAACACAGATTCAGTCGCGGCAAAAAGAAGCAGAAGAACAGGGCGCACAGTTTGATCCGCTAGAGTTTGATCGCTTCTCACGCACCCAAGAATTAACCCGATTCATGGCCGAGAATTTGGCCGACGTGGTTTCGCTACAGCAATCGCTCCAAAAGAATTTGGACGAAACCGATGCCGCCCTACTACATCAAAGCCGCCTAAACCGCGACTTGCAGCAAGGTTTAATGGGCGTACGATTGGTACCACTGGGCAACTTGCAAGACCGCTTCTATCGTTTGGTACGACAAACCGCTAAAGAATTGGGTAAGAAGGTTAACCTTGAATTCCGTGGCGTACGCGTAGAAATCGATCGTTCCGTACTTGAAAAAATTACTGCGCCTTTTGAACACCTGTTGCGTAATGCCGTAGCACATGGCTTGGAAACACCCGAAGCACGGAACCGCGCCGGTAAAGATGAAATTGGTGAAATCGGTATTGACGCGCAGCAAATCGGTAATGAGATTTTATTAACCCTTACGGACGACGGCGGTGGCTTGAACTTCCAGCGCATTCGCGAAAAAGCGATTGCACAGGGTCTGCTGGATGCGAACGCGGAAGTTACCGATCAGCAACTCACGCAATACATCTTCATGTCGGGCTTCTCCACAGCTTCTGAAGTAACGCAAATTGCTGGCCGCGGCGTAGGTATGGACGTGGTACGTAATGAAATCATTTCCTTGGGCGGTCGGGTCGATATTACCTCCACTCCAGGCAAAGGCACATCGTTCTTTGTGAGCTTGCCACTTACCCTCGCTGTGACGCAAGCGGTAATGGTGCGTGTGGGTGAAACACTCTACGCCATACCATCCGTAATGGTTGAGCAAGTACAAGAATACAAAGGCAAACGCTACGAGCCGTTTTTAGCATTAAGCGAAATTGACTGGAAGGGTAATCGCTACCCATTGCGGTCAATGGAAGCCTTGCTCGGCGGTAAGCCGCGCTTATCGGTTGTCAATAAAGCATCGGTTATCTTAGCTAAGAGTGGTCAGCAACGCGCCGCCTTGCAGGTTGATGAGATCATCGGCAACCGCGAGATCGTAGTTAAAACCATTGGCCCGCAGTTGGCGCGGATGGTGGGTGTGTCAGGCGCAACGGTAATGGGTAACGGACAAGTTATTTTGATTCTGAACCCGGTACAGTTGGTCTATCGCGAAGCCGCTACCGTCACGGTGGAAAAAGCAGCAGCAAGTAATGATGCTAACGTGACCGGAGGTGAAGTACAAATACCGATGGATTCAATGACAGTTGCATCGGGTCCGTCACTAGCTGAAACCATTGCCGCCAATATGTTTGACGACAGCGGCGTAGCTACAGAAGCCCCAACAATTGAACGCACTACACCGTTAGTAATGGTAGTGGATGATTCCCTAACCGTGCGTAAAATTACCAGCCGCATGCTGCTTCGTGAAAACTATGAAGTGGCGACGGCAAAAGACGGCGTGGACGCCTTGCAGCAACTGCAAGACATCATGCCAGATATTATCTTGCTCGATATTGAAATGCCAAGAATGGACGGCTTCGAATTTGCCCGCAATATGCGTGCCGATGCGAAGTTAAAAAACATCCCGATTATCATGATTACGTCGCGCACCGCAGACAAACATCGCAACCACGCGATAGAACTTGGCGTGAACGAATACATGGGTAAACCGTATCAGGAAGAACAGTTATTGGCGCTGATTAAACAATATACGCAACATCGTCGGACTGGATAGACCGGTCAAGCGGCTTGAACAGCATCGATTCAAACCAAACCCCCATTATGCAAAAATGCACAATGGGGGTTTTTAACTTAAACGCCCAATCGCAACACGGCTCCCCGAATTACTTTGCCGGAAACTCTGTAAATAGTTTCGCGTAAGTCCCTGTTGCCCGCTCAAGCACTGCTGTCACCGCTTTGCTGTATTCGTTGTTGCTGGTTTCAGCCAACCGAAATTGGGTTTTTCCGCTGCCTATAAACGCCTTTGATAAAAAACCGCTCACGCCGCTGCCGTGGTCTTTTTCAGTCTTGGTTAGTACCGCAAATTCAATATCGGTTTCTAGTGGTTTAACCAAATTTATCCACGCCATATCGCCTTTGTGTACGCCCCCAAACTTTAGCTCCTCGGCACGCACCATGAGCACATCCATACGATTAACGCTAATAGCAAGTGTGGTGCCAACTTCAGCGGTACGTGCAATGAGCCCGCTGCGATTACCGCTAGAGGCCATTTGCGCGAAGTCAACCACAATAGTAGCTGCAAGCATAATAGGTGCGCCCGCCGCATGCGAGGCCGCTGAAACAGCACGGGTGTTAGTTTGATCAAATTGGCTGGGGCTCCACGGGTCACCCACTTGCCACCAAAGCGGAATACCGGATGGCGCAAAGGCGCGGCCTTTAGTGTTATGAAAACTCACCGACATTGGCGCTGGAGCCGCATTAAAGGCGCTGTAATTCCACTTTTTATCCTCCACGGTTATGATTTCACGTCCTGTGGAACGCAGTTGCGCGATAAAACGCCGATAGGCTTGGTCGGTGAGCAATTGCAAAGTGGCATCGTCTACCCCCTTAAGATTCACCTGCATGGCGGTGCTGGCTCCACTCATGTCCCGGCCCGGCAGGTAGCTTGGGCGTACCCGCGCACGCGCGAAATTTTCAGTCACAAAAACAACGTTAAATCCAGCTACTGCCACACGCATGGAGCGGGGAATAAGGTTGACCGACTTCTCACCGAAAGTGCCAGGCGCTTTACCGTCAAACCATTGACTAGCCGTCAGTTCCGGTAAACGCAATGCGGGATCAGATTCCGGTGCTGCATTGGCAGTGCTATCGGCAGCCCTACTGGCTGGTGTTGCGACGGTAGGAGCTAGAGTCAGCGCGGCAGTGTCTTGTGCAGTGGAAGTATTTTGCGCGATCACCGCAAATAGTGTCATGCTCAATAATATGCACATAGCAACGGTGTTATACCGGAAGCGGCGACGAATGATGGGTGCCGATGCTAATTTGAATAGTCTATCGACTGTAAACATAGCCATCCACTCCTTCCGGATTTCCTAGCTGGCCTTCGGGTGTCCAGCCACGGGTTTTGAGAACCGTGAATTCATTGCTGTCCACTGTCCATAAATGGCTATTAATGGCGGCGTTATACAGGCGATAAAGCGGTACCGTGCCGGGTACACCGTAGCGAAGAAATAAGCTGCCACTGGTTCTCTCGTCCGACGCAAAGCCCGGGATTTTGCGCAGCGCATCGTACTCATTGAAGTCAGAGGTGTAAAAGTGCCGACGCTGGGCATTAAAGTACAAGCGGTAGTAGGGAACGGCGGTTTGCCCTGCGCGCATAATCGTGAGTGCGTTACCGGTGCTATCCGTTGCGCGATAAAGATAGTGACTGATGCCTTCAGCGCTATAGATTGCGGGGAAATTTGTAGTGAGATAGTCGTACTCGTTTTTATCGGTGGTGTAGAGATGCGTGCGCAAACTCGTCACGAAGACGCGGTAACGAGCTAGGAGATCCGTCTCTGGGCTAACCACCGTAAAGGGCGATCCGCTATTGTTTACCCTGAACACTGCCGTACGGGTCGCCCCCGCGAAGTTGCCTGCGCGTACCCGTAAGCAAACCTGTTGCGCGGGGTTGGACACTGTTAGCTGTTGTAAAGCGCTGCTCCAAGGTGCGCTGGCAATGCAACCTATATTGTATTCACCGCCCTCGATACTCAGGGTGACGCTGCCGGTAAACCCGCTTAAACTCAACGAATTGGAGAGTACGAGGCTGTCCAACGCACCGGCCAGCACGCCTTGAAACTGCAGTCCATAATTAGGCGCTGCCGCATAGCGCAATATATGCAGGCGATTTCTGGCGGCTAGCATTAGATTGCTGAAGGCATCAATGTAAATACCGACAGGATTTATAGCCGTAACCCCTGGCAGCACATAAAGGCTAATAACGCCGGTATGCATGTTGATACGCCGCATTACGCTACCATCTAGGAGGTAGATTTGCCCGAATAAGTCGAAGGCAAAATCGCGTAAATTAGTAAATTGGGCGTTGATCGCCAATCCGCCATCTCCGCCGATGCCAATCGAGCCTGTTCCCGCAAACGGCACCACAATGCCACTACGATTAATGCAGCGAATACGATAGTTACCCGCATCGAGTATAAATAAATTACCTTGCAAATCAAACCGAATGGCCGTGATACCGCTGAAGCGCGCCGCCAAAGCGCTACCGCCATCACCACTGCTACCGGCTGTTTGGCTACCGGCAAAAAAACTCAAAACACCGGTAGCTAACTGTAAGCGCAAGATGCGATTTGCGCCATCAATAAAATACAAATTGCCCAGCGCATCTAGCGCGATACCACGCGGCGAATCCAACCTTGCGGTCGAGCCTAAAATGCCATCGGTAATTGCACTGCCACCACCGGCAATAGTGGTCACAATGAACGTGCCAAAGGCAATGCGGCGGATACGGTGATTACCGGTATCGACAACATACAAATTGCCATTAGGATCGAATATCAAGCTCGTTGGGTTGTTAAACTGTGCCGCCGTGGCCACACCGCCATCACCGCTGAAACCTGGCACACCCGTGCCGCCAACGGTAAACAAGCGGCCTGTCAGCGCCGAAATGACGCTAATCAATCCACCTGCATTGATAAAATAGGTATTACCTTCACGATCTTTGGTCACACTGGTGGCGTCTATTGGCACGCTAGTTGGCAACACATCATTGACCACGCCGCTCATGCCGCCGCCCGCTAGTGGCCCGCTACCTGCTAACGTGCTCAGCTGCTGCGCCACATTTGGCAGGTTGCTCGCAGGCGGCGGACTTACAGGCGCTGTAATGTTGAGCGTAATAACGTCGGCACTCACCACAGTGCCGCTACGGGCACGCAACACATTGTTTGAAACCATATTCCCAGCGATGCAGTCCACAGTGGAATCACCGTTTGCGTTTGATAATGTGCCGTCCGCGCAACTCACACGGTTGGCAATATCCGCCGTAATAGCTGCGCGTTGGTTGATAACGGGTAGCTCGGCAATATCTAACATGCGGACGATGATTGGCGTGAGCGGTTGACCGGCACCCGCGCTGACAACACGACCTGATGTACTACCCGGCGAAACGACCCTCACGCTTGCCACCGGCGTGGGTGCAAATGCAGGGGTGGCCCGTATTAGCCAAGTTCTGGCGCTAGGGAAAGCCGACGCCCCCGTATTGGTGTACCCGCCTGGAATAAACAAATCGCCATTTGCCAATTGCACGACGTTGTTTAGAAGGCCTGTGGTCATACCGTCATGCTCTAAGTCAAAAGTGCCGACACGGGACCATGAACTGTCTGCTAAAGAAAAACGATCAAGCACCAAAAAAGACGTACCTGCCGCCGCCCTTGGGTCCGCTTGAGCGAGAGCCAAAATACTGCCGCCCTGCGAAAATAAACGCACACCAACGGGTAGAGCCGGTGCCGAAGCAGTTTCAGTAAAGCGCCGGGTTGTGTAGTCAAAGATGCTTGTCCGCATATTTGGTGCAAACGCCGTCGACGCACCCGGACGATAATCTCGGCGCATGCCGCCAGTAAATAGCACTCGCCCATCGGCGAGTTTAAGCACCGCGATTTCTTTTACCGGCGTCGTGTTCTCTTCGGCTAAAAACACGGGCGGTAGCGCAGTAAGTGTGGCCGTGGCTAAGTCATACAAATAAGCCGGCGTGGCGCGGCCGTTATTGGCAGATGTCGCTGCAGAATTTGATGCACTGCTGTCACCCGCCAGCAGTAACTGACCTGGCGCTACTTCCACGACGGTATAGCCTGCGCGTTGAAATTCTAGTACGGCACCCAAGGTCGTCCAAGTATTGGTTTGCGGGTTGTAAACTTCACCGCTGCCGCCAAGAGGCAAAAAGCGGCTGTCAGGCACGCCGCCAAAAAATAAAGCGCGACCGTCTGCCAACAACATAGCACTACGGTGAAAGTTGGCGGCAACAGAATCCGCCGCGACCGTAAAGGTATTGCTTGCTGGGTTATAGATTGCGCTTGACTGCGAAGACACAATGCCACCGCCACCACCGTTCACCAACACCCTGCCATCGCCCAGCCGCACACTAACGCGACCCAAACCGCCGCCGCTAATGGCAGCGCCATTTAGGTAGTTATTCGTGGCGGGATCAAAAATTAAGCTGGTGTTCGTTTGCGGCAGCGGGCTGCCAAATGCTGTAAAGCCACCCACAATCAACACCCGACCATCCGCCAACAAGGTGGCAGCAACATCACCACGTGGTGCTGGCAGATTAGGTCCTGCAATAAAGTCTGCTTTAGCAACCATGCCCATCATGGCAAAAACCGCAATACAAGCCGTGCGGGTAATTGAATAAAGCGTATTTCGGAACATGGCGTATCCTTTGTAAATGGTGAAGTGACGAACTACCAACGCGAGCAAACGTGAATGCGTTATCCTTATTTACTATTAGCGAGAAATGGCCGAAAATTAGCTCATCATTTCAAAAATTATTTTTTACCTTTAATTTGGAACAACTCATCCAAAGCCTTTATCGGGAACTCCACAGATTAGCTACACGGCAAATGGTGCGCGAGCGTGACGACCATACGCTTTCGGCCACAGGCTTAGTGCACGAGGCTTACATAAAACTTTCTCACAGTAATATGACTTGGGAAAGTGATGCCCATTTTTTAAATATTGCAGCACGTACCATGCGGCAAGTGCTGGTAGATCACGCCCTGGCGCACAAAGCAGAAAAACGCAGTGGCGATTGGGTACGCCTCACCTTAACAGGTGCGCTTTCAGAAATTGAGCAGCAACCTAGCTTGTCAGAAAACCAGGTCGATGTCGTGGCCTTGGATGATTTACTGAACAAGCTCGCGGCCGTGGACGAACGCCAAGCCAAGTTAGTCGAGCTACGTTTTTTTGGCGGGCTTTCCATTGAGGAAACGGCGTGCGCGATGAATTTGTCGCCCGCCACCATTAAACGTGAATGGAAATCTGCACGGTTGTTTTTAAAACGGGCGCTATCACCGTGACCGCCCCTAATTTAGCCCTTTGGCTCAGCGCAAAGCCGATCATTGAAACAGCGCTCGACCTTGACGCTGACGCGCGCGACGCTTATTGTGTGGCGCAATGCGCAGGGGACGACGCGTTGCTGGCAGAAGTTCGCGCCTACCTAGCGGCTGCAGCCGATGAAACGACAAGTGAAGTGCTTGCTGCTACATTGTCTGCCGAAAATAAGCTGAAAATTCCTTATTTTAAAAGCTCTTCAGGCAAATTAAACATGGCAGGAACACGTTTTGGCCCCTACCTGCTTGGTGAAGAACTGGGACGTGGTGGCATGAGTGCGGTGTTTGCCGCCAGTCGCGCCGATGGTGCCTATGAACAAACGGTCGCCATTAAGCTAATGCACGGGGGCTTTGATCCGTCTAGCGCATCAAAGCTGGCACGCGAGCGCCAACTGCTGGCAACCTTAAACCATCCCCACATTGCCCGATTACTCGATGGCGGCGTGAGTGACAGTGGTATTTCTTATTTAGTCATGGAGCGCGTCAACGGCATACGGTTAGATGAATATGCCAAGGCACTCAACTTAACCGAAAAAATTAAACTCGTATTGCCGCTACTAGACGCTGTGCAGCACGCACACCAACAGTTAATCGTGCACCGCGATATCAAGCCCAGTAATGTGTTGGTCACGGCAGAAGGGTTGCCAAAATTGTTGGACTTCGGTATCTCGCGCCTGATTGAATCCGAATTTGAGTCTGCCGCAAACGGCCAAGCTACCCAAACTGCGCAGGCTATGTTAACGCCCCGCTATGCCAGCCCTGAGCAGATGCGCGGTGAGCCGAGCGGCGTGGCGAGCGATATTTATAGCTTAGGCATGATGTTGTTTGAAGTTATCACTGGTAAAAGCCCGTTTGATGCACTCAACGCGATGCGTGATACCCAAAGCGGACTATCGATCATCCGCCTATTGCTTGATGCCACTCCGCGTTTAGCTAGCGCCATCGCAACGCGCGAACTCGCACCTACATTGAAGGGTGATTTAGACGCCGTGCTTGCTAAGGCCTTAGCTCGTGAACCGCGCGCGCGCTATCCATCTGTTGCCGACTTTGGTGCCGATTTAAAACGCTGGCTCACAGGCGTGCCCGTGGAAGCACGCACGCAAACGCCCACGGTGCGCGGTTGGATGTTTATCAAACGCAATCGAGCCGTCAGTGCATTGGTGGCGGCTTTGGTATTAAGCCTTTGCGCAGGTGCCACGGTTTCCACTTGGAAGTCGATACAAGAATCGCGTGCCCGTGCGATCGCGGAGGAGCGCAACCGTGAGCTACGACAATTGGCCGGCAAAGTATTGTTCGACTATTTCGATCAGGCTGCCGCTTTGCCCGGATCCGTCGCGCTGCAAGAAAAGATTGCTGCTGATTCACTCAAGTATCTAAAATTACTAGAGGCAAGTGCCAACGACGACCCCGCACTACTGCGCGACTTGGCTGCGGGCTATGAGCGCTTAGGTACAGTTTACGGCTCACTTTTTCGCGCATCAAAAGCAAAACCTGAAGACGCATTAGATAATTTGCAACGTGCACTTAACTTACGTGAAAAATTACGGGCACGCGCACCCGATAGCATGATTGATTCAGAAGGACTGGCCGCAGCGCTCAGTGCCCGTGCCGATTACGAAATGAGCTATGGCAAGGTTGATAGCGCCGTGCAGTTTCTTGACCGCGCACTGGCATTGCCACTGCAAACAGTATCCAACCAAAGTAGCGTTGCACAACTGCGCCAAGCAAGTGCAGCTGCGCATACCCGTCTCAAATTAGTACGGATGCGCGCGATGACGGAAAGCTGTGCTGGCATGAATTCGCGCCGCAATTCTGTTACCGCCCTCAAAATTTACGCAGAGCACAAACCCTTTTTAACCACCTATCAATTGGCGTTCGCCGACGATGAACAGGCCATGATGAATAGCTTGGGTAGCGCATTTGAAAGCGCGACCACCGCAGGGTGCGTGGGACAACACGGCCTTGCCCGTGCACAGCTTGAATTAGTACGCAACGGCTATGAAAAGTTAGCCTTAAAAAGCGCCACACGCAGCGCCTTATTGGCGCAAGTTGCCATGATGGAAATTGAAGTTGGCACCAACTACCACACGCAGGGCGATTTAATAAGAGCCGTTTACCACACCGAAGCAGGGCGCCAGAAGTTGTTAGCCCTACGCGAATATAAGGACTTAGATGCCAAGAGCGACACCGGTATGATCATACGGCGCTTGGTAACGGACGTTAAAACCGGACGTTATTTATCCGAATCACCAGACCCCGCACATCTTGCCCGCGCCTTACCCGTGTTGGATTCCGCGCTAAAAATCGCCAACGATATGCTGAAATCTGCACCGCAAAATAGCTTTGTTCTTACGCTTCTGGTGACCGCAGAAAGTCGTGCGAATTTGGTGCGCTATCAATTGCAGCGTAAACGAGACACCGCCACAACAGCGTTACCAACCTCACCAAGTTTACGCACGGCGCAGCGCGCGTTGCTGGCACGAGTCAGTGAGAATAAACTACTTGCACCACCTCACCGTTTGCGTTTGCTCGCATTCATCAATACGAGCCTCGCAGAAATGGAAACGGGGGCTGGCGCATGTACGGCGATCAAAGCGGCCATTGAACAAGCAACACCTCCGCCGACTACGACACCCATTGATTACAGCACAAACTTAAACCTGCTCCGTATCGGCTTACGTGCCGAAGAGTTAGGGCTGACCGATTGCCTCGACGCGTCATCCAGAACGCAATTAAAGACCGCGTTCGCGGCATTCCAAATGTTGGCGGCCGAAAATAAACTCCAGAGTCAATTTGCACAGATGGCTAGCGTTCGATAACGCAAGAAAATTCCTATAGGCCAAGTAATAAACGCGAAGATGCCTTATTATAGGGTTCCTTCAGCCTTACCCTGCAGCAAACATCGCATCACAACGCTTCTGCATTTCTTCGAACGACACCACTTCGATCGGCGTGCTGATGTGCCATTTATGGCCGAAGGGATCATGAATGACGCCTACGCGTAATCCGTAGAATTCGTCCTTTACCGGCATTACTAGCGTCGCACCTGCGTCAATGGCACGTTGCACCGAGACATCAACGTCGGCCACGTAAAGCGCGATGGTTACCGTACTGTCCCCTAGGGTAGTGGGACTTTTGCTGCCCCACTCAAGGTTTTCTTCTGAAAGCATGATTTTCGAATCACCAACTTGCAACTCAGCATGACCCACACTACCCATCATCATTAAACGGCCAAGCTCCTTCGCATCAAAAACTGCGGTGTAAAACGCAATCGCGGCCTCCGCATTTTTAACAATGAGGTAGGGCATCACGCAATGCTCGCCATGCGGAATAGGCAAAAATTTAGGCATCTTGAATCTCCTTGTAAAATCAAATGTGGGCTTGATGTGCTTCACAGCTACGCAGCTTTCCACCCCTGGATCAATCCGTTGCTACAAACCTAATTTTTGCACCCCTGCCGTCAATTGGTCAAGCGCCGCATCACAGCTTGTTGCGAAGCATATCGCGGCACCAAATAGATTGGGTGCCATCCGGGCCGACATCGGACGCGGAAACAGCGGTAGGAGTACGCTGAAGATGTCCTAAATACGGCTATCTTCAACCTGCTAACGAATGTTCTATTTCTTACCTTATCTTACCTTATTTTCGTCGAGTAGCCACAAAATTCCCATTGGGCTGATAAAACACTGCCTGACTCACTGCACCCTTGTCACCCACCATAAACTCAACGCTGTAACCGCTTGATCCTTTGATTGCAAATTTACGACCGCGCAAACCAATCAATTCGCGGGTGGGCTGGCCGGGTATGGCTAGTGTAAGCACATTATCATCGCGCAATGCCACAGTAACAGGAGTGGCACCGAGCTCATAACTGCCTGCAAATGGTGCTAAAAATATTGCGTCCTTAAACGCAGCATCGGGTTGACGTAGAAATTCAATGGGTTTAATAACCGATTCCAAGCCAATGCGCACGGCAGAAATCTCGCCATCAATATCCGTTAGAAACTGCGCCTTTAGTTTGGCTAATTCGTTGAGTTTATCGTCCGGCGCTTCGAACACATCGTAATGAAAGTGCAGGAAGCTGCTGTTTAAGCCGTTATAGGTGCCGCTTAGATTTTGCCCTTGAGCAGTAAACGAAATTACCCCATAACCGGGATGTCCATAATCGCCCGCATAATCAGCAAGGCGATGGCTTAGCGATGTACCAAATTTACGCGGACTTAAATTTTGTTTTTTTGCCGCTGCTTCGCTCGCTTTGGTTTTTTCTTTACGGTCCCAAAAACGCCCACTCCAATCTACTGGTTTTAACCCAAGCAAACGGTCGTACACGGCATAGGTTAAAACTGTGGGGAGTGACGATGCGCTTAAGTTTACGGTTGTAAATACCGCCATTTTTTTGTTAGGCAAAAATGACAGTAAGGATGACGCCCCCGGCATATTACCGCCGTGGTGCACCAATTTTTCGCCGCGATAATGGGTTAAGAAAAATCCCATGCCATATTGCGTGGCAGAAATTTCATCAAACAAGCGGGCATCGGGCATCACCATTTGCGGGTTGGTCATTTCAATAATATCGGCCGCGTTTAAAATCGTTTTGCCCTCAAACTGCCCATTAGCCAGCAACATCCGTAAGTAACGCGCCATGTCTTCCATGTTGGAGTTAATCGCGCCAGTTGGTGCCATTGTGCTAATAGGTTTATAGTCAAGGCGCTTTGGCACCTCATTTTCATCCCAAGCATAGCCCGCGCCCACATTGGGGGACTTCAACATTTCGTCTATAGATAAGCTGGAGGCACTCATATTTAGGGGCTTTAACAGATTGGTGCGCACCAAGTTTTCCCACTCCATTCCGGCCACCTTGCCGCTTAGATAACCAGCCGTCATATACATAAAATTATTGTATTGCCACACCGCCCGCAACTGCGCGGAAGGCTCTAAATACTGCAAACGTTGATAAAGCGCCTCACGCGTAGCGCTAGAATTAAACCAAGAATAATCATGACGTGGCAGCCCCGTGCGATGCGTAACTAAATCACGCGGGGTCGCGTTCAAGGTTGTCGTGTCGTTGAACATTTTAAAATCCGGTAGATAATCCCGCACCGGCTTATCCCATGACAACTTACCTTCGCGCACCAAGGTCGCCATCGCCGCTACGGTAAATGATTTTGTTACCGACGCAATCGGTTGCACCGTAAGGTGCGTCATCGCTAAATTTTTATCTACATCGCGCAGCCCGTAGCCACGCTGCAAAATCACCTTGGCCTGACCCTTGTCGTCAAACCGCACCACCGTGATTGCAGCACCGGGAGTGTTCCATTTCTTTAGCTGTGCCTCTACAAACGCGTCGAAGTCAGCCAAGGCAGGATCGGCAGTTTCTGCATAGGCCATAACCGGAACTGCCGCATGCGCTGATTGCGGTAGATCGGCAAATACTACTGTGCTGATAAAAACACCGGCAACAAGCGATTTTAAGTAGCGCATAATAGCTTCCTTAGCGTTAATAATAGAACTTCATTATGCCTGAAACTGCCCTATTTTAAGGCTTCTTCAGGCATTAATTTAAGAACAGAAAACGAAAGCCACCATGTCACGCATCACGCCACTGCCCGTAGCCCAATTAAGCGAAACAGCCCGCGCCAATTTGGTATATGCCCAACAGCTGATGGGTTTTATTCCCAACGATGTTTTAACCATGGCGCACCGCCGGAACTATTGAGCGCAATGCAGCAATTGGTGGCCGTGATCTACAATCCGGGCTCACTTGATGGCACCCTTAAACGCATGATCGCCACTGCAGTAAGCGGCGCAGCAGGTTGCCGCTATTGCCAAGCCCATACAGCGCACGGCGCGATAAAAATGGCCGATACCGACGCAGAAACCGTCAGCGCTAAAATTCAAAACGAATGGCAATTTGCTACCGACCCCGCCTTCACCCAAGCCGAACGCGCCGCGCTTAACCTAGCGTTAGCCGCAGGCCAAAGCCCTAACGCCATCACCGATGCCCATTTTAAAGAACTAGAACAATACTTCAGCCCCAAAGCCATCATGGAAATAGTGGGCGTACTCGGATTGTTCGGATTTTAAACCGCTGGAACTATACCGTGGCAACTCAATTAGAAGCAGCACCACTGGCATTTGCGCAGGCATCGCTACTCGGAGAGGATTGGGAAGTGGGAAGGCATGGGTAGTTGAAGACTGGCTGAAGAAACCCTAAAACCAGCGTCTTTCGTTAGTTAAAATTCAATATCCACTGAATTTAAAGCGCTGAAAATCTACCCTCTACGACAATCTCTGCTCCCAGCATATAGCTTGACTCATCGCGCGCTAAAAACAGCGTCGCAGCGGCGATTTCGGGCGCATCACCAAAGCGGCCGAGCGGGATTTTCGCTTATAGAAGTGAAAGGCGTTGCGAGTTACCGCCCGTACAAAGAATAAAAATTAACACGACATCATCTTCGAGAGTTTTGTTAGATTTCATTCATCTTGCCACCGAAGACTGAGTGTTCTCTCCTGTGCTGGTAACCAATACTCCAATGCAGATAGCGCCTACTTCACAGACAAGTCGTTGACGAAGAAACCCCTATGTTCGAGGACTCGCAAATTACAGTTTCTTTTCGCATCTACTTCAATAATTAAATTGCCAAAGTCCACGCCATCGCGGAGGCAAGCGACAATTAGCCCCGTACTCGGTTGCAGGTTTTCATTTGCGAATGCCAAAACTTCAGCTTCATTATTTGCTCGAACTACTTTGCCAGCAGCTGTACTATTCGCTACCTCAAGCTCAATTTCGAAGTGTGCTCCAGATCGCATTCAGTTGAATCCTAAGGTAATGTGTACCGCAAAACTTGAGGAATAAAAACCGTTGCGATATACGTTCATGCAATAGGCTAAAGATCTAGTAAATATGGGCGTCTTCCGCTATTTTAATCAGTTAAAACAAGCTGCAACTTTTTCAAAAAACTTACTTCTGCTTCAATTCCGCCATCCGCGCCTTAATATTACGTTCCATCTCGCGCGACTTTGCTTCGCCTAATTTATTCATCACGGCTGCCATCATTGTGCTGTCATATCCACGCTTAAAGCTGCGCGCGTCGATGTCACCTGCATCATCCCGTATTTGAAATTGCAATCCGGCTTTTTCAACTTCGCTTTTAACGATTGCCAATTCAGCCTCGCTAAATGCGCCTTTGGGATAATTCACCAATAGCTTGCCATTGGCCGCGTCGGCTTTCGCGGCTTCTTGCCCTTTTAACTCTTGGGCGTTGGGCTGAATTTTTTCTTCTACCTGATTTAACTCAGCGGCAGAGGGCAGGGCGGCAACTTGGTCTGCGTTAAGGCAGGTTTGTCTAGAGAGGTTCAAGGTAATGCCTGGTTCACCCACCTCCTCAATCCGCGCCGCGCCACCACGCGGCGTATAGCCTTGTTTGCTGTTAACGCCACCAAACGAATATGTCATGAGGCGCGGCTTAGCGTCAGGTGTGCCGCTTAGGTCATAAACCGAAATACGCAAAAGCTCCGGCATCGTGTTTGATTTACCCCGCTTAAGCCAATACTCTTGGCTCTCACGACTGGCCTGCTCTACTTTTAGACCAACCTTAAAGCCATTGGCCATCACCAATGAATGCACCTCGTTAGATACCCCCTTCCACGCCGCCACTTGTTTTTCGCCGACTTTCACTTCAACTAATTGAGTGGCATTGCATTCGCTGTGGGCGTTTTGAGTGGCGAACAAACTGGCGAGGCAAAGTACGGTTGCTGTTAGGCGTTTAATCATGGGGGCACCTTGAATTGCACTTATTAAAAGATAAGTCTCAGTTTAGCGCCATGTTATCCCAAATGTAAAACCCTGCACCTTGTTCGCGTAAATTAACTTACAACAGTTCACGGGATGATTATCAATGTTACTTTTTAGAAAAACATAACTCCTTGGAAATCCCCTTAGACAGCGTATTTCCAAGGCATCAACCAAAAAACCCTACTTCCAAGCCGTCACATTATCTTCCACAAACGCAGCAAACGTGCGCGGTTTTTTGCCTAGCAATGTTTCAGTATCAGCCGATACGCCACTGGCATATCCAGCCGAAAGTACTTTGTTGAGTGAATCTAAAATATTGATGCTAAAGGCTGGCATGCCACATTGCTGCATGGTGGCTACTGCTGCTTCGGTGGGTATGCTGATGTGCTGCACAGGTTTACCGATGGCGTGTGCGATGAGGGCGGCTGCTTGTGTGCCAGTGATATTTTCGCCTCCGGTTAGGTTGTAAGTACGACTTGCGTGCACGGCGGGGGTTTGCAATATTTTCGCAGCAACATCTGCGATATCACGAGTATCAATTATTGATTGGGCTTGGCCGCCGTCGGCCATATAAATAGTGC
>JANMDR010000303.1:0-32086 GCA_031376425.1 Betaproteobacteria bacterium | reverse complement strand
AATCCAGTCCTACGTCATACTATTTAGCGCTTTTAAACCTAGATTAGTCATACGAGGGTCTGGATTCCAGCCTTCGCTGGAATGACGGTGTTTATGTAACACTCAGGGGGAAATAACGCACGAATGAAATGGAAATGGAATCAAGATGCCCCAACAAAACAAAACCCCACAGGTGCAATGCAACTGTGGGGTTTTGCTTGGTTAAAGGCCTAGCAGGTTAGGTATTACCCGCGCCACCAGAAAAATTATTACTTCAAGCTTGCTGTCGCCCGCATGAAACGCGTTTCCACTTGTGGCTGAGTAGCGAAGCGATCGAGAACTGGCGTAAATTCCTCGATTTTAGCCATGCGATCAGTGGCCGATGGATGGGTGCTCATCATCGAAATATCGGTATCCGCGCTCAGACTCGTCAGTTTTTGTAGCACGACTACCAATCCATAAGGGTCATATCCGGCGCGGGCTGCCAGCATCACACCCACGCGGTCTGCATCGTATTCATCACCTTTATCTAAACCCTTCGAATACAGAGTACCGACGAAGTTTCCTAATACACCAAGCGCTTCTTTTCCTAGCGCTGACGCCTTAGACCGATCAATGAGTACTCCACCTACCTTGCCCATGCCGGATTTTAGACTATTATTACGAAAGGCATTTACGTGGTGCCGCAAAAGCACATGACCGATCTCATGTGCAAGTACGCCAGCAAGTTCGGCCTCGGATTTCATTTTTTTGACTAAACCAGATGATACAAAAATCGTGCCACCAGGTACAGCGAAGGCATTAACGCTGGGCATATCCAAAACAGCAAATGACCAGTTTAAATTTGGGCGCTCTGAATTTGCAGCGATCCACTTACCGACCTTGTTCACGTACCGCTGTAAATTTGCGTCTGGGTGCAGCGGAACCGCGCCCAAGAATGTCAAGGCAAAATTCTCACCCAACGCCGCTTCTTCTTCGTCGGTAAATTCCTTATTGGCGTCGGTTAAATCCTTTGCAACCTCCGTCGCCTTTTTAGCCTTTTCCAAAAAACCACCAATGTTAAACTGTGCCGAGGCATGCATACTTGCACTTGAGAAGGCCATTGCTATCCCAAGAACCAACAAACTGAATTTATTCTTCATATTAGTGCCTTATAACTTAAGCGTTGTGGGTTTGCCGTTGGAATCAATCAAACTCGCTTCCACTTTTTTAAGACTAGCGTCTCGTGCAAAGCGCTCCGCTTCACCCGAATCTGATTTAAAGCTACGAACTTTTGCCAGTGCCGCTGGATTTGGCGCTGCATTCTGCAATTGCTCAGCAGTAAGCCCACGTATCCCCAATGTCGCACCCTGCGATTTTTGTGAACCACTGCTACCCGAAGCACTCAGCGCACCAGTGATGCCCGATAAAATACCCGGCTCAGAATTAGATGCCACCACAATTACTTCACCGCGTAAATGCATCATATTTACCCAACCAGTGGCATTACTAGCGGCAATGACTCTATGCCATTTACCTTTACGCTCAACAACGCGTACCTGCGTTTTCGCCGATAATTTTTCTACCACGGGTGAATCACTATCTGCGGCCTTGTACATTTCAGTCGCACGATTAGTGAGTACGGGATCACCTGCCGTTGCCGATGGCGCAGGTTCGGCTGCAGGTTGCGTGGTTGCAGGTGTGCCTTTTTTAGGCTTGGCCTGTGCCAACACAGTTTGCGCTGTAAACAGGCCAGCGCCTACTAGCAACAAAACAGCGAGCGCTAAAATTTTATTGCGCTTGAGCGATACTTTTGGTGCGATGGCAATAGATTTATTTTTTTGCATCATTTTCCCTACGGTTTATGCATTCAAAAACGCGGACAGACAATGGCGATTACCAAATACCCTACCGCAAAATAATCAGTTTGCGGTAGGTTTGCGGTAAGTTTATGGCATAGATTCGCACTATGCTACAGACTTTACTTAGGAATCGTTCAAAATAAAGGTGATTTTCAATACAACCTTATACAGCGTTACTTTACCTTTTGAAATCTCCATACTCTGATCTTTTACCCAAGCGCCGGTGACGTTTTTCAACGTTTTATTAGCCCTAGATACACCCGTTTCAATAGCGTCATCAAAACTCTTTTTAGAAGCGGCGATTACTTCCGTTACGCGTGCGACAGTCATAATATTTCCTCGTTATAGATTTGTTAATTAATGATTTCACATTTTTGCACGGCAATTCGCATACCTGAACAAGGGTTTAGCGTTTAAAAAACACCAGCGATGCTCGACGCGTAATTAACCGCGAAGTAATAGCTTACGCTTATCTGTGTGCATCGTGCAAACTTAGTAAATCAATCGTGTATTCACCGCACACGCACTTACCGTAAATTTACACAGCCCATGGCAGTTACGGTAGCATTGGTTTTTTCAATGCCGACCTTCATGATGTTAAATTCTAAATATTACCGCCAGCACAGTATTGTGCAACGACTACTGGCAATCCTGCTCGTCACTGGGTTAATGAGTGCTATAGCTGGGTGCAGCACCATGAATGCACTTCCGGAAAAAGTAGACACCATCATTATCAATGGGCGCATTTTAGATGGCACGGGTAACAGCTGGAGTTGGGGTGATATTGCCGTATACCAAGGTAAGATCGTAAAGGTGGGTAATCTCGGCACACTGCGTGCTGATCGAACCATTGACGCAAAAAAACAAATCGTGGCACCCGGTTTTATTGATGTACATGCACATATCGAATTAGGCTTATTTGCTACACCGACTGCTGATAATTTTATTTACGATGGCGTGACTACCGTCATCACTGGCAACTGCGGCGGCTCCGCTACTAATTTGCCAGAATTTTTCGCGCGGATTGATAAAGATAAAACGTCCATCAATGTCGCCTCCTTGGTAGGCCACAATACCGTGCGCCGCGCCGTACTCGACCTTGCTAATCGTGCGGCGACCCCTATCGAGCAATCCGCAATGGAAAGCTTAGTGGCGGCAGCAATGCGCGATGGTGCTGTTGGCTTATCAACTGGTTTAATTTATCTGCCAGGCACTTATAGCAACACCGATGAAGTTATTGGCCTAGCCCGTACCGCCGCTAAGCACGGCGGTTTATATGCATCGCATATTCGTAATGAAGGTAATAAGGTGAGCGATGCCATCAATGAAGCGCTCAATATTGGTAGACAGGCTAATTTACCCGTGCAAATTTCGCACTTCAAAGTGGGGGCACCTGCCAATTAGGGCCGCTCAACCGAAACCTTGAGCCTAATTGAAGCAGCGCGGCGCGAGGGACTTGAGGTCACAATCGATCAATACCCCTATACCGCAAGCTCTACAAATTTGGGCGTAATGCTGCCAGATTGGGCGGGAGCTGATGGGCCAGAAGCAACCAAGGCGCGCATTATTAAACCCGATACGAAAGCAAAAATAATAGAAGAAATGCTGACCAGTATGCGGGTCTCAAAACGGCCTGATTTTAGTTACGCGGTGGTAGCACGTCACGAAGCTGACCCTAAACTCAACGGTACAAATATTGCGCAAATAAATCTAAGCCGTGGTAGATCCGCCACGGCCGAAAATGAAATTGAAACTATGCTGGAAATTATTTTGGCCGGAGGTGCGCAAATGGTTTATCACACCATGAATGAGGAAGATGTAAAAGCGATCATGCGCTACCCCTTCAATATGATAGGTGCTGATGGCGGGGTGCAAGACGGTCAAGGCATGCCCCACCCGCGCAGCTATGGCACTAATGCCCGCGTATTAGGCAAGTATGTGCGCGAAGAAAAAGTAATTCGCCTTGAAGATGCCGTACGTCGTATGACTTCTTTGGCTGCCCAAAAATTTCAATTGAAAGATCGTGGGCAACTACGCGAAGGCTTCGCGGCCGATATCGTTATTTTTGATGAAAACGCCGTAATTGATAAGGCCACGTTTGAAAATCCTCATCAATTCTCAGTTGGGTTTAGCCATGTATTGGTTAACGGCATAGCCACAATCACCGATGGCAAACACACAGGGGCACGAGCAGGGCAGGCGCTACGTGGCCCGGCGTGGACGGGCGCGAAGTAAATAGTGTGCCGTGCGATTTACTTCGCTTTACGCATTTTAGCCAACTCCGCTTTGAACCAATCGCCGCTCGGTACCGCCGCTTTACCATCGCAACGCACTTCGTAATTTTTACCACTGGAGCTGCTTACCGATGCGGCTCGAATGATGAAGCTTTCGGTGTCGGTAATGCGTTTTTTGCCTTGCAAATAATCTAGTTTTTTGCGGATGTGGGTAACGGCTTCGCTACCGTTGTACCATGTGCCATTACGATTAAATTCACAACCAGATTTTTCAAGGTAGGTGAAAAGCGCGGCGATTTCTGCATCGGTAGATGCCGCTGTTTTCACCGGAGCAGCAAACGCAGACGCTGATGTTTGCCCGCTGGTTATTTGGCTAAAGCTTGCAGATACAATGGCTATAAATGCAGCGACTACAACTGCTTGAACTTGTTTTAAACGCATTACTATCTCCAAATTTTGAAATAAAAATGGAGAGCATTGCTCTCCATTTTTGCAGCGATACCATTGAACGGTGCAACTAAGCGATTAAATCTTTAACGCCGTCGCTGCCCAAAGGTTACGTGGTTTTTAGGTCAAAGAATCAGCCCAAATATTTTTCGCCCACGTCATGGCGTATTGACCTTCCAATTCACTTGCTGCTGCAGAAACGCCACCAGAACCGGGAACCGTGCGCATGGTTTTTGCCTGCGTGTCGTATTTATGGATAGAGGCAACGTGCACCACTTTATCCGCCGATACGAAGCTATAACATGTGTTAGAGAGCGTTGGGCTAGGGTTGGGTTCTTCGCCATTCATCAAGGCCACAACAGCCGCTGCACAGGCCTTACCGTGGGCATTTGCCATATGGCCAGACTTCGGCATGAGTGGCGCAATTTGCAAAGCATCGCCAAGCAAATGTACACCGGGGGCATTTTTGGCTTCGTAGGTCAGCCAATTAATCTCGCACCAACGTTTATTTGCGGTAATGAAGGCATCAGCAATAGCGCCAGCTTTCATTGGCGGCAATGCATTGAGCACATCTACTTTCACGTCATCTAACTCCAGCTTAGCCGTCATGGTTTGTAAATCCACATCTACTAACTTGCTATTAGGTCGGTATTCAACCATCCCCGGATACATTTCTGCCCACGCTTTTTTAAACAATGCAGGCTTAGAAGTCACATCCATATTTGCGTCTAGTATCAGCACCTTAGACTTTGGTTTTGCTTGTTTTAAATACGCTGCCATTTGACAGGCACGCTCATACGGGCCGGGAGGGCAGCGATACGGTGCTTCTGGTATGGCAATAGCCACCACACCGCCATCGCGCATACTTTCGAGCTGTTTACGCAATGCAACCGTTTGTGCGCCCGCTTTCCACGCATGCAACACGCGACCCTGCGCATCGGCATTATTTAGGCTAGGCAATGCTGAGTACATAAAATCTACGCCAGGCGAGAGCACCACGCGGGCATAGGCAATAACCTCACCATTGCTCAAACGCACCTGCTTTTTATCGTGGTCTACTGCCACGGCTTCGCCCTGCACCACTTTAACGCCCCATGTGTTTTGCAGTCCGTCATAGCTCATGGTGAGATCAGCTAAAGTTTTACTGCCTCCGATGACTAAATTAGAAATTGGACAAGAGATAAACGTAGGATTACGTTCAATCATCACCACTTCAATTTTTGCATCAAGCATTCGAATATATTTAGCTGCGGTAGCACCACCACAACCACCGCCCACAATCACCACGCGATTACCCCCGCCAGTGGCAAGGCTTGTTGTGGCACATCCAGATAAGCCGGTAACGCCAGTAAATAGAACACCACCAGCTAGCGCGCCCGCACTTTTAACAAAATTTCTACGATTAGTTGTCATGATTTTATCCTCGAATTTCGCTTTGATTTAATAGAACGCTAAGGTTTTTGGGCGGCAAAATAATCAGCCAGCGCCTTAATTTCCGCATCGGTATAACCCTTACTGATCTGATGCATCAAGGTGGCTTGCCGCGTGCCATTTTTAAAATTAGCCATCTGCGTCACAAAGTATTCCGGATCGCGTCCCGCTAAGCCTGGTACGACTGAACCCGCAGCGCTCTTGCCGTTAGTGCCATGGCAGGCGGCACAATTAGCAGCAAGGGCGCGCACACCAGACGGCGTCAGGTTAGACGGGGCAAAAGGAATGGGCGGCGGCGCAACGGCAGCAGCAGGCGGTGGTGCAACAGCACTAGGCGGCGGCGGGTTGGTGCTGGCTTGAGCGAACACGAGGTTGCTAAACATCAAAGCTGCCGCACAAAATAGGGGGGGGCGTTGAATCAGGGTGTGCATGGTTTTCTCCTCAGAAAATAATTCATATTTTCATCAGGATAACGCAACTTCAAGCCCTTCGGTAAAATCGAAAAAGAAAAGCCCAAAACTAAGACTTCGTTTTGGGCAATTTCCTTTACTGTAACTGTCTTTATGCAGCGTTGCTCAATGTTTACTGCTCTACCACCGCTGCCTCTTTTTCTTCAGAAATATCGAGCTTAACCTTGCCTTCGGCATCCACACCAATCGCTACTTTTCCGCCATTGGCTAAGCGACCAAACAGTAACTCATCAGCCAAGGCGCGCCGAATGGTATCTTGAATTAATCTTGCCATCGGACGCGCGCCCATGAGGGGATCGAAGCCATTTTTAGCAAGATACTTTTTCAATTCATCGGTGAAGCTTACGTCTACCTTCTTCTCCGCTAATTGGCCTTCTAACTGCATCAAGAATTTATCCACCACCTTCAAGATGATTGGCTCGGTTAGCGGTGCGAATGAAATAGTGGCGTCTAAACGGTTGCGGAATTCAGGCGTGAACATGCGCTTAATTTCAGCCATTTCGTCACCGGCTTTTTTATCATTCGTAAAGCCGATACTGGTTTTAGCCAATTCAGAAGCACCGGCGTTAGTAGTCATTACCAGCACCACATTGCGGAAATCTGCTTTACGACCATTATTATCAGTTAGCGTACCGTGGTCCATGACTTGCAGCAGCACGTTGTAGATATCAGGATGCGCCTTTTCAATTTCATCTAGCAGCACCACGCAGTACGGATGTTTAGTAACAGCCTCAGTCAGCAAGCCACCTTGATCAAAACCCACATAGCCTGGAGGCGCACCAATTAAGCGCGATACCGCGTGGCGCTCCATATATTCGCTCATATCAAAGCGAATTAATTCAATGCCTAGAATAAACGCAAGCTGACGCGCCACTTCGGTTTTACCAACACCGGTAGGCCCAGAGAATAGGAAACTGCCAACAGGTTTTTGCGGACTGCCTAAACCTGATCGAGACATTTTGATTGCGGTAGCCAACGCTTCGACTGCTTTGTCTTGCCCAAATACAACATTACGCAAATCACGATCGAGGGTTTTTAAGGCATTGCGATCATCACTGGAAACATTACGCGCTGGGATACGCGCCATTTTGGCGACAATTTCTTCAATCTCGGTTTTGCCAATCGTTTTCTTTTGTTTCGATTTAGGCGCAATACGTTGCGCGGCACCCGCTTCATCAATCACGTCAATCGCTTTATCCGGTAGATGGCGATCGTTGATATAGCGTGCAGAAAGTTCAGCCGCTGTAGTGAGCGCCGCTGCTGTATATTTGACGCTGTGGTGTGTTTCAAATCGGGATTTTAGGCCACGTAAAATTTCAATCGTCTCTGGAATTGATGGCTCTGGCACATCAATTTTTTGGAAGCGCCGCGACAGTGCTGCATCTTTTTCAAAAATGCCGCGATACTCGGTGTAGGTGGTCGCACCAATACACTTTAACTGGCCACTTGATAATGCTGGCTTTAGCAAATTAGATGCATCCAAGGTGCCGCCAGAAGCCGAGCCTGCGCCGATTAGCGTATGAATTTCATCGATAAAAAGCACCGCATTAGGATTGTCTTTAAGCTGCTTTAGCACCGCTTTTAGGCGCTGTTCAAAATCACCGCGATACTTAGTGCCCGCGAGCAATGCGCCCATATCGAGGGAATATACTTGTGCTTTGCTGAGCACTTCTGGTACCTCACCATCGACAATGCGCTTGGCTAAGCCTTCAGCAATAGCGGTTTTACCCACGCCAGCTTCGCCCACCAGCAGCGGATTATTTTTGCGGCGGCGACATAAAATTTGAATCACACGCTCCACTTCGGCCGCACGACCAATTAGGGGATCAATTTTGCCATCGGTAGCCATTTGGTTTAAGTGCTGCGTAAAGCTTTCTAACGCGCCGGTGGCTTGTTCGCCCTCGGTCGCCTCAGTTTCCGACTCTTCTTTTTTAGGTCCTGCTACCGCATTTTTAGCAATACCGTGGGAAATGAAATTCACCACATCCAAACGCGAAACGCTTTGCTGGTGCAGATAATAAACAGCATGAGAATCTTTTTCGCCGTAAATTGCTACCAGCACATTTGCGCCAGAAACTTCTTTCTTACCTGACGATTGCACATGGAGCATGGCGCGTTGAATCACCCGCTGGAAGCCCAATGTAGGCTGCGGCTCAACCTGATCATCCCCCGCCACTACAGGGGTATGTTGCTCAATAAAATCGATGAGCGCTTTGCGCAAGGTTTCGACACTGGCGGAACAAGCCTCAAGCACTTCGGTAGCCGCTTTATTGTCAAGCAAGATAAGCAGTAAGTGTTCTACCGTAAGAAATTCATGCCTTTTTAATCTGGCTTCGGTATACCCAGTTTGCAAGCTAAGTTCTAAGTCTGGTGCAATCATGATTCTGTGCCTTTCTACGGCTCAATATTTGTTTAGTACAACGCACATCACATCGTGTTGATTCACAACAATTCAAGAGCAAATTACGTTTCTTCCATCCCACACATTAGCGGATGTTGGTGTTTCTTCGCAAAATCCATTACCTGATCTACCTTTGCCTGCGCGACATCACGTGGAAATAAACCACAAATACCCCGGCCTTCAGTGTGTACTTTCAGCATAATTTGCGTAGCACGCTCGGGAGATTGTCCAAAAAAATTCTCCAACACATAAATCACAAATTCCATCGGTGTGTAATCGTCGTTATACATCACGACTTGCCACATCGATGGCGGTTTAACGTCGGCGGGACGCTCTTTTACTTGTGCGGAATCATCGCCTGCAGGTTTAACACTCATGGTACTTAGCTCAAAAAAGTTTATTAATAGTAATGTGGGCGAAGCGCGCACAGATTTCAAGTACCTTTTAGTAAGATTACACCCATAAGATACAAGAATGAGACACCCGCAAAAGGATTTTATGCCTTTTAGACAAATATTTAACTAGCCGCTTGACAGGCGCTACTTAAGACGGTACAAAGCGGATTGGAGTTTGGTTCAAGTACGTTGCATTGCGAAAGCCATGTTGCTCAAAGCGGTTGCGAGCTCTTGTTCCCAAACATTTCCGGGACTCCAACCCGTTTTTTGATAGAGAGTAATTGAATATGGCATCAGGTACCGTTAAGTGGTTCAACGACGCAAAAGGTTATGGCTTCATTACTCCGGATGATGGTAGCGAAGATTTATTCGCACATTTTTCGGCGATCCAGATGAATGGCTTTAAAACCTTGAAAGAAGGCCAAAAAGTCGCGTTTGAAATCACCCAAGGCCCTAAAGGCAAGCAAGCATCAAATATCCAGAACGGCTAATCTAGCCCTACTGAATGTTCCAAACCCTTGTGGCGCAAGCCACAAGGGTTTTTTCATTTTACAGCACATTATTGTTCTATCGTGACCGTTCATGTTGATTGCTTTCAATAAGCCCTATGGCGTCATCTGTCAGTTTAGCCCGTCCGGAGACAAACCGACGCTTAAAAATTACATCAGCGCTGCCGATGTATACCCTGCTGGCAGGCTTGATACCGATAGCGAGGGCTTACTACTGCTTACCGATGACGGTATTTTGCAAGCACGCATTACCCATCCCCGCTACAAAGCGCAAAAACGTTATTTGGCACAAGTTGAAGGTATCGCCACGGCGGAGCAACTAAGCGCTTTAGCCAAAGGCATAAATTTGGGCGATTTCACTACACAGCCCGCTCGCGCCATCGCTGTTACTGAGCCATCATGGTTGTGGCCGCGTACACCGCCCATACGCACGCGCATTAGCATCCCGACTTCGTGGATCGAACTGACGATTAGCGAAGGTAAAAATCGCCAAGTACGACGCATGACAGCGGCGGTAGGCCTACCAACATTACGGCTAATTAGACTCAGCATTGGCCGCATTGCACTAGATTCAATAATTTCCAATATGCCTACCGACGCCGCAACTACAGATAGTGAAGACGTACTTATGCCCGGAAAGTTCAAAATTATTTCTTCGCAGTTACTATAATTTTTCTCAAAAAATCCCGAAAAAACGAAAATCCCTTATTTTTTAAGTACTTAGCGTCGAAAAAGCACATTAAATTCTTTTAATATTACCGTCAACCAGTTATAATATGGCTCGTTAATAGCCATGACAGGACTAAAAGCTGTCTGAACTGAATAACGCATCATTTATTTCAACACACTTTGTTTTTACTCTAACTTAAATTAAGGCCTCCAAATGAAAACTATCGCTACCGTTGTTGCTTCCCTATTCGCTGCTGTTGCTTTGAACGCAGCTGCTCAAGCTCCTGCTGCTGCTCCAGCCCCAGCAAAAGCTGCTGCTCCAGCCGCCGCTCCTGCTGCTGCCGCTCCAGCCGCCGCTGCTGCTCCAGTTAAAGCTGCTGCTGCTGCTCCAGCCGCTGCTGCCCCAGCTAAAATGGCTGACAAAGCTGCTCCAGCTGCCGCTCCAGCAAAAATGTCTGCTGCTGAAAAGAAAGCTGCTCAAAAAGCTAAAAGAGATGCTGCTAAAGCCGCTAAAGCTGAAAAAGCTGCTGCTGCTAAAGCCGCTAAAGCTGCAAAAGCTGACGCACCAAAGAAGTAATTTTTACCTGATCTTCAACCCGCTTAACGTGGGTTGAGACCTAAAAGCGGAGCGCAAGCTCCGCTTTTTTATTTGCAACATAGGTATTGACCAGTAGTTTTTGCTAAAGTTCAGCTTCGTTAGCGCTCCGTAGTTTATACACTCCCCGAACACCATCATGGCAAAACCACATATCGTTATCGGCCTTTCCGGCGGTGTTGATTCCGCTGTTTCGGCTTTGCTATTAAAACAGCAAGGCTATGCTGTGACGGCCATTTTCATGAAAAACTGGGAAGATGACGATGACGGCGAATACTGTTCAACGCGGCAAGACTTTATTGACGCTGCGGCGGCGGCGGATGTTATCGGTATTGATTTTGAAGCAGTAAATTTTGCTGCTGAATATAAAGACCGCGTATTCGCGGATTTTTTGCGCGAATATAGCGCGGGTCGCACACCGAACCCAGATGTACTGTGTAATGCCGAAATTAAATTCAAAGCATTTTTAGATCATGCCATGCGCCTTGGCGCTGAAAAAATTGCCACGGGTCACTATGCACAAGTGGATGAGCACGACGGCCGTTACCGGCTGCTGCGCGGTAACGACCCTGGCAAAGATCAGAGTTATTTTCTACACCGCCTCAACCAGTTTCAATTGAGCAAAACCTTATTCCCTGTTGGCCATTTGCACAAAGATGCCGTGCGTGCTATCGCACGTGAAGCGGGCCTGCCTAACCACGCAAAAAAAGACTCCACAGGTATTTGCTTTATTGGGGAGCGGCCATTTCGCGAATTTTTGCAACAGTATTTACCGCGCAATCCGGGCTTTATAGTCACCCCTGAAGGCAAGCGCATTGGGCGTCACGAGGGTCTGATGTACTACACCTTGGGCCAACGCCAAGGTTTGGGAATTGGTGGTATCAAACCCAATATTAAAGATGCGCCAACGACTAATGCTGGCGCACATTTGGCGTGGTATGTCGCCGAAAAAAACATGGCGCGTAACGAACTCATTGTAGTGCAAGGTCATGATCATGCGCTGCTACAAAAGCCCTCGCTACAGGCGCAAGACGCAAGCTGGACGGCAGGCAGTGTGCCGCTTATTGATCACGCCCTGCCATTGGGTGCAAAAACGCGCTATCGGCAAACTGACGCGCTCTGTACTTTCTCAACAGAAAATACCGCATCACGTTTCGGCTTACAATTCGCCAGCCCGCAATGGGCAGTCACCCCCGGACAATCCGCCGTATTATATCAAGGCGATGAATGTCTGGGTGGCGGCATTATTACCGCATAAGAGCTAACTCTTAAAAAATAGTTGCAAAGGCACATCCAACCTGCCTCGCCAAGCGGTTTCATTATGGTCTGCGCCAGGTTCAACTACCGTGATCCAGTCTTCACCAGCGCGATAACCTTGCGCTTTTAACATTGCATCTACTCGTTGCTGATAAGGTGCGTATAACGCATCCAAATTAATCGTGCCATGATCAAAGTAGAGTTTATTTTTACCCGCGCGCGGTAAATTTTTCTCCAACCATTGCATAAAATTTTCGGCAATTTCCACGCCGGCGGGTGGCGCTGGTGGGGTTACTAGCTCTCGCACCGTCGTAAATGGCCAATGCGTAGACATACATCCGGCAGCACCAAATACAGTTGGAAATTTAATGAGCGCATAAAGGGAAATCAATCCCCCCATGCTCGCACCCATCGTTGCGGTATTGGCGGCATCTGGCAAAGTGCGATATACGCGGTCAATAAATGGTTTTAGCTCAATAGCCAAAAAGTTTAAATAACCGTCTGATAACAGCGGCTCTGTATCGTACTTAGCTGCCTCCATCGCAGGCTTCGATAATGTGGTAACTGCGGCAGCCGGTGCATATTCGCGGCTGCGGTAGGGCGAATTATCGATACCCACCACGATGGTAGATTTCATTTTTTTACTGCGCATGAGTGCCGCAATTTTCTTATCCACCGCCCATGGCTGACCATGCATTGCAGTTTTCGGATCAAATAAATTTTGCCCGTCATGCATATACAACACCGCGTGCCGAGTATTTTTCACCGCATCACGATCATAGCCAGGCGGTAGCCATACCACCACGCGACGCGATACCGCATGACGAGAAATGAAATTATCGTGCGTGACAAAACGCCCTTCATCTAGCACTTTTTCTTCCGGAGCATTGCTGGTGGCACAGCCCCCAAGCGGGAATGCACTTACTGCAGCTAGGCCAACGATGGACTGCAAAACGTGGCGTCGTTCAATATTATTTTTCACTGAAAGTACTCTCTATAAAAACGAAAATCATTGGGCTTTTTTACGGCAGGTAAAAAAACCATTTAAGGTCAAGCGTCCGATTTTTGGATCAGCGACTATACGTTCTGGAAACTGAATATGGCCTGAATGGAAGCCGCTACCATCATAAAAAATCATACGGTTAAACTTAGCGGGTACGGAGGCGACTCGCTCAAAATAGGCATTAGATTCATCGCAATACGCCTGCGCTATTCCGTATTTTGCGGTGAAGGCTTCCATACTCATGGTGCTGGAGTCATGAATAAGCAAATCCGTTTCTTGCAGCGTTTTTTTAGGCTCATAAAAATTTGTGCCGCCCAGAGCCTCATCTTCAAACAGATAGAGCACGGAGGCACCCATGCAATGATCGTCACGCAAGCCTTGGCTATCGCGGTGACAAATGACTTGGCGCGGCTGTAGCTCGGCCACGGGGGTGGTCACCATCGCCAAGCGCGAATGCATATGAACGGTACGACGCCCGCCCAACGCACTGCGAATATAGGTCATAAAAAAATCATCCAGTGGATCGCTTACATATCCCGGCATCCCTAATTGCAATCCGGGATAGGCGTTGTATGGCGCTTGCTGGAATTGCTCAAAATTTTCAATCGCCAACTGCTGCAGACGTTCGGGGTGTTGTAAAGCATTATCAACCACCAAACAAAGACGCTCAGCGCCTAAGGAAATAACTTGTATTTGCGCGTCTGGATTAAAAGTACAAAGTGGGGATTCAATAGCCAAAATTTTTCCTATTTGCCACATTTAAAAGAACCACAATTATCGCATCCACCATCACAATTTTCCTAGAAAAGGTGATTGACTGAATGTAGACACCTGATTTTGTTTGCACTTAGCAACGACCTTTCTAAGATTAGTGCATATGCATATGTAAAAACTGTCTAGCAAAACCACCCCGAAAACTGCGCCAACACTAGGCTAGACGGGTGTTTTACGTTAAAATTAGCCTTCTTCGGTTGAACCATTTTCATCCGCATTTCGCCCCAAAACACCCAAAAATACTTTAATACACTGACGTTTTTAACGCACACCATGGCAGCCTATTTCAAAGAAAAAGTTCTTTCTGTACACCACTGGACATCAACGCTGTTCAGCTTTACCACCACCCGTGATCCTAGCTTTCGGTTTTTAAGTGGGCAATTCACGATGATTGGCCTCGACATTGCTGGTAAACCATTGGTGCGCGCCTACAGCATGGCGAGCGCGAATTACGAAGATCATTTAGAATTTTTCTCCATCAAGGTACAAGAAGGTCCGCTCACATCAAAACTACAACATTTAAAAGTGGGTGATGAGGTACTCGTGAGTGCTAAAGCTGTAGGCACCTTGATTATGCAAAACATGTTGCCGGGCAAACATTTGTATCTACTTTCTACTGGTACGGGTCTAGCGCCATTCATGAGCCTCATTAAAGACCCGGAAACTTACGAAAAGTTCGAAAAAGTGATTGTGGTGCACGGCACCCGCACCGTTGCCGAGCTGGCCTACGACGATTTAATTCAAAAAGAACTGCCGAATAACGAGTTTTTCGGCGATTTAGTAAAAGAAAAGCTAATTTACTATCCCACGGTTACCCGCGAACCATTTCGCAACCAAGGGCGCATTACCACTTTGCTCGCGAATGGCAAACTTGCCAATGATGTTGGTCTACCGCCTATCAATCGGGACGATGATCGCGTACTTATTTGCGGCAGCCCGGAAATGTTAAAAGATTTGAAAGCCTACTTCCATAATCTAGGTTGGGTTGAAGGCCATATGGATAGCCCAGGGCACTTTGTAGTAGAACGCGCATTCGTCGAAAAATAGCTTTTCAACGCAGCCGGCAATGCCCTGAATATACCCTTAAATAGGGCGTCTTCAGGGCATTTTTATTTCCGCTTGAATACCTATATTTTTCTACACGTTTGCGGCAAATTAGCGCATTTCAACATACAATCTAGGAATTCGTGCGGTATTCGCCGCGCACCTTTTGTTGGAATGCTATGACTCAACTTTACCCACACTTGCTTAGCCCGCTTGACCTTGGCTTCACTACCTTAAAAAACCGCGTATTAATGGGTTCTATGCATACGGGTTTAGAAGACCGTGCTAAAGATTTTCCAAAACTGGCAGCCTATTTTGCGGAACGCGCACGAGGCGAAGTGGGCTTGATGGTCACGGGCGGCTTTGCCCCGAATATGGCGGGTTGGTTAACACCCTTTGGTTCACGGCTTGCATCTTCTGGTGCTGCTAAAAAACACCATATTGTGACAGACGCCGTGCATCAAGAAGGTGGCAAAATTGCGTTGCAAATCCTGCACGCTGGCCGCTACGGCTATACACCAATTTCGGTTGCACCCTCGGCAATACAATCGCCCATCACCCCTTTCAAGCCACGTGAATTAAGCGCTGCGGGTATTGAGCGGCAATTAAAGGCCTTTGTACGCGCGGCAGTACTAGCGCGTGAAGGCGGGTATGACGGCGTAGAAGTGATGGGCTCAGAAGGTTACTTTATCAATGAGTTTTTAGTGGCCGCAACTAATCAACGCACTGACGATTGGGGCGGTTCCTACGCCAACCGCATGCGCTTTCCGGTGGAAGTAGTGCGCCGTATTCGCGAAGCTGTAGGCCATGACTTCATTATTATTTATCGCCTTTCTATGCTTGATTTAGTGCCTGATGGGCAAAGCTGGGAAGAAGTAGTGATGCTGGCAAAAGCTATCGAAAAAGCTGGTGCCACCATCATCAATACTGGTATTGGCTGGCATGAAGCGCGAGTACCCACTATCGCTACATCCGTTCCCCGTGGGGCATTTGCATGGGTTACTAAGAAAATGAAGGCGGAAGTAACGATTCCCCTGTGCACCACTAACCGTATCAATGCGCCTGATGTTGCCAATCAAATTTTGGCCGATGGCTGTGCGGATATGGTATCCATGGCTCGCCCATTGCTCGCCGATCCGGAGTTTGTAAAAAAAGCGCGGCAAGGTCGTGCCGACGAAATTAATACCTGCATTGGCTGTAACCAAGCGTGTTTGGATCATGTTTTTAAGAATCAACGCGCATCCTGTTTGGTCAATCCACGCGCCTGCCACGAAACTGAATTGGTGTTCCACAAAACCGCCGCCAAGCGCCGTATTGCGGTAGTAGGTGCTGGGCCCGCTGGCCTAGCTGCAGCCACCACCCTGGCCGAACGCGGTCATAGCGTGGATTTATTTGATTCCGCTGCAGAAATTGGCGGGCAATTTAATATGGCAAAGCAAATTCCGGGTAAGGAAGAATTTTACGAAACGCTACGCTATTTTAAGCGCCGCATTGAACTTACCGGCGTAAAGCTAAAACTTAATCAACGCGTTACCGCCGCAGAGTTAACGGGCTATAACGATGTAATCGTCGCCACTGGCGTTACCCCGCGCGATCCAAAAATTAAAGGCCAAGATCAACCTCACGTTTTGAGTTATATCGACGTACTTCTGCACAAAAAACCAGTCGGGCAGCGGGTGGCGGTGTTGGGTGCGGGCGGCATTGGTTTTGATGTATCCGAATTCCTATTGCATGACCACGGCACCACCCACGCGACACCGCAAACTATCGAATCCTTCAATGCGCAATGGGGCGTGGTAGACCCTGAAACCGCGCGCGGTGGCGTGGCAAAACCCATCAAACCAACGCCACAACGCAAAATTACCTTATTGCAACGCAAAGCCACGAGTATCGGCAAAAACCTTGGCAAGACCACCGGTTGGATTCACCGTGCCGCGTTGAAAATGCATGGCGTTGAAATGCTCAACGGCGTTAATTATGAAGCTATTGAAGCTGGTGGCCTGCTGGTTACCTTTGGTGAAAAACGCGAAAAACTAACGTTGATTGAAGCCGATACCATCGTACTCTGTACTGGCCAAGAACCACTGCGTGCACTTGTTGAACCACTAAAAGCGGCAAACATAAAAGTGCATTTAATCGGCGGGGCGTTTGAGGCGGGCGAATTGGATGCGAAACGGGCAATAGATCAGGCCACGCGCTTAGCGGCAACGATTTAACGCTACCTATGCCATACTTAGCGCTTATCTACCGTACTTGCCATACCGCTTGCCAAATAAAATTGGAGACATGCAAATGAACTTAACTACCGAACAACTCGCACAATTACTCGCGGGCATTGCTAAATCGCAGCAGGCTGTTATTGACGCGGTAGATCGGGCGAATGCGGGTTTTCGTGGCACGTATTTATTGCCAACGCTAAATGTTGCCGCTAATTTGCGCCTTACCGAAGTGCGTTTGCTTGACCTGCCTTCGCGTATTTTATTGCGTTCACAAGGCCGGGTGGCAATGGATATTGAAACCATTCAGAAAAACCTCGAAGAGGCACTTGGGCAAACCGGGCAAACAACCGCAGCCGCCCCTGCAACCGCCGCCGCTGCAGTACCGGCAGCGGCGGTAACTGATGATCTCGATTTTTTTAATACCTAGCTAGCGATCAAACCTAGTTATCGAGCCAATTTTGGCGCGTAGCTAATATGCCAACCCGCCAGCAAACTCAGCAGCCAGAGCAACTGCCCCTGCCACTAGAGCCGCCACCGGCACCAGTGCTGCCGCCAGTGCTTTTGAAGACCCTAAGCACCGCAAAAAAACTAACGCCACGCGACGTATGCACGCAGGTGGGCTCCACGTTTATGCCCCCTGATCCATTGACGGTGATGCAAATCGCGCTGGATAGCTTAAGTCAACCAATAAGTCAGCCGACATCAGTAATCTTGAATGCGACGCGGCAGCCTGGCAATGCCGAATGGAATGGTTGGGTAATTTGGGGAGGCACTGAACCGCCAGACGCCAGCTTTAATTTCAAGGCGCTAAAAGTTGTAAACGTATTAGAGCGTCTGCCACAGCTGATGCCCTACCTTGCGTTGGCAACCGGATTTAGTCTAAGTTTATCGGCGGAAAAAGCGGAGATTTTTCCGCCCACAGATAACATACCGCCCGCTACGTACTCGCAAGACAGCGATATGCAAAGCGCTGGCGCAGCACACCTTGAAACGAGTAATGTACATGCGCCGAAACAGCGTCTGCCACAACCTCCGCGAGAGCGCTTTAGCCGCGCCACTCAACTATTTTTTCTAGCTTCACTTCTGCTTCATATTGCCGCTATTATTTTTATTGGCGTTGCTGATCCAAGTGCTGAAAAAGGATCGGAAAATCGCGCTGGCCGCGCTTCGTGGGCAGGATTATCAGTAAGGCTCAACCCCTTAAAACCGCAGATTGCAACAGGTGCTACCACCAGCAAACCATCTACAACTAACACTACCACTGCTGCTAAAAGTGCCGCTAATGAAGGCCGCGCCACCACAGCGCCAACACCTGAAACAAACTCCACCACTGCCACAACCTCACCCACACCAAACAACCCCGCTGCAGCGGAGCCGCCCCCCCCCCTACTCACAACACTCACAGCACTACCAACACCAAGCACTGCAGTAATGCCGATGCGCGACGCACCTTTATTAACTGAACCTATTGCGCCTATTGTTGCACCCAGCACTGCCGTAACCGCAATGCGCGATCAGCCCTTAATTACCACGCCCATCGCGCCAATAACCCCGCCCAATACCGCCTTGGCGCAGTTCCGTGATGCCCCGCTCATCACAGCCCCCATTGCACCACTACCAACCCCAAACACTGCCGTAGCGACCTTGCGGGATGCGCCCATTCTTAACAACCCGATTGCCCCGCTTACAGCACCAAGCACCGCTATTACTGCCATGCGCGACGCACCAATTTTAGCTAACCCGATCACGCCGATTCGCCCCCCCACAACCGCTGTGACCGCGATGCGCGATGCCCCTATTCTGGCTGCCCCTATTGCGTCACTTAAGACCCCCAGTACCAATATAGCGACAATGCGGGATGCGCCAATTCTCAATACGCCTCTAGCGCCGGTAGCGCCTCCTAGCACTGCAATCGCGACGATGCGTGAAGCGCCAATTTTAGCCGCCCCTATTGCACCACTTGCGCCGCCAAATACAGCCATTACGGCGATGCGCGAAGCACCACTCATTGCCAACGCGATACCTCAGTTGGTCACCCCAAAAGTTAGCCAGCAACTAGCACCTGCACCGGTGTTTGCGCCAGCGCCAACCCCTGCTTCAACATCAGCCACGGCACCCACAACAACAGCCGCCAGCAAAGCACCTGAGGTAGCACCAAGCCCTACGCCGGGCCAGAATGCGAATAACCCTGTTGGCCAACCTAACCCCATTGCGGCAGCGCCAACAAGCAGCGCCCCCAATACATCGTCCACAACTGCGGCCACCGCGAGCCAAGCCGCGCCGCTAGCGGGTAAAGCGGCGGCAACACCTAATCCAATATCCAGCGCGGTTGTTGATAATATCTTCGGCGCGCCCAGCGGCGATACTAAACCTCGGGACGGTGATAGCGCAAAAGCAGGCATAAGCGCAGCGCCCAATGCCGACGCTAAAAATCTTCCGCCACTAGATGCAGAGGCAGTCAGGCAGCGCATTCGTGAGGCTACCCGTAACCGCGAAACCGGCGATTTCATGGCCGCTACGGAAAAACGCCCCGCCTTCACTTTCCCTCTCGCACCCAAAGTGGTGCGTAAAACCAAAGAAGAACTCGCCATCGAGCAAGCGTGGAAACCAGATTGCCGCACCGCCTACAAAGATTCGCCACTAGGCCTAGCAGCAATTGGGCCACTTATCTGGGGCGCGGTATCGGATAATGCTAAGTGCAAATGGTGACGAGCCGTAGTTTGTTGCGCACTAGCAAAACGCAGACGAACCGTCGTTCTCGCGCAGGCGGGAATCCAGTGTCGTCCGAAAAAGCCGCTGGATTCCCGCCTGCGCACCGCATGGTGTCCCCATCGACGAGAATGACGAAATTTCGAGATTTTCACTAATAACTACTACTTTGTTCTGGAGATAGAGTTAGGCCGCTTTTTACTCCTCGCGGCGTGCGTTTAGCACGCACCAGCCCCCCTACTTCCTCGGTTGCGCCAAAATACTTTGTACCGTTTCAGCGCGGCCATGCGTGCCTAGCTTGGCGAAGAGCACTTTTATGTGAGAGCTCACGGTATTGATGGTGATGTTCATTTGCTCGGCAATTTCATGGTTAGAACGGCCATGCGCTAGGTGCAGCGCGGTTTCTTGCACTTGGGGCGATAGGTCGAGTGCTTGCATGGCGTGCGCGAAGCGCAACAGCATGGGTTCTTGACGGGTGATGCGAATGGCGATAGGCGTATTTTCATTTCCGGTGCTGCATTTTATTCCACTCCCTTCACTTTCCAAGCTATAAGCGCGTAAGGCAATGCGCCCCCAGCGGCTATTTTGCGCGCAGACGGGTAAGGCAACCGGATCATGTAGCAACTGGGTCACGATGCGTTTTAATAGCTCAGACGCTGCCATATTCGATGACTGCAAGGCGCTAGGCGAGAAAGCACCATCTACCGCCTGAATCAATAAGCGCCGCCCTGATTCTGATGCGTGAACCAATGCGCCTTCACGCGAAACTAGAAGCACGGCATCATCTGCAGTATCGAGCATTTGGCTAGCGGCTTCAGCGCTAACGTCGGCGGCTCCTATGTTTACTCTTTTGGCTACTTGCAATAGTGGCGAAGCGATGGCGTGGGCAACATAGTGCAGCACGCTTTGCAAATCAGTCTCATTGGTGGCGGTGAAGTTTGTAGTATTTGGTGCGCGATAAAAACTGAGCTGGCCCAGTGCCTGACCGGAAGCAAAGCCATGCGCCCCACCCGCCGTGCCACCACGCACAATACCGTGCAGCACATGATGCGCATCGAGATCACGCAGAATTTCGTTGTAATAGGCGCTTTGCTTAAACGTACTATCAACGGCTAAGGTTGCCACATCGCGTTTGGCTTGTGCGCGCTTTTGGAAACTACGTTTGAAATCAAACTCGCCGCCTTCATAAAAGTGGTCAAAATAAAGCTGCATTTTTTTAGCCGAGAGCATGCGCTCTGCATATAAATTTTGCATAGCGCCGCTACTATCCACCCAAAAAAAACCCGCTGATTGTGACGGCACTAATTGCCGCAACATTGGCAACAGCCTTGGCATTAGGGTTTCTGCAGCCAGCCCCATGCAACAAAGCTGGCGAATATGGGCGCGGACGTTACCGTGCTTCATGTGCGGTTTCCACAGTTGCGCCTCCACGACGCTCAGTTAGCAAGCGCGAAATTCCGATACCACGGGCTAAACCGCGCAGTTGCACTTCGCCTAAATTTTCGTGAGTAAAATCGTGCTCAATTTTACTTATCGCCCGCTGCGAAATGATCACCTCACCCGCTTGCGCATGGGCGCATAAACGTGCGGCTACATTGGTGACTGTGCCTATCGCCGCGTAATCAATTCGTTCATCAAAGCCTATTGCGCCCACGGTGGCAAACCCTTCGGCAATGCCAATACCTAGCCCTAAATTAAAGCCGCGCCGCTGCCATTGCGCATGCAGGGCAGCGGCAGCATCGCGCATTGCCAGCGCCATCACCGCAGCACGTTTAGTAGGCTCGGCCACGGGTACAGGATCATTAAAAAATATCATCATACCATCACCGGTAAAGCGTTCTAAGGTGCCTTGATGCGCGACGACGAGCTTACCCATAGCTTGATGATATTCAGCCAGCGCTTGCATGACAATTTCTGGCTCGCCCGTTTCAGCAAAGGCGGTAAAGCCGCGTAAATCAAGGAACACCACGGTAATCTCGCGCCGATGGGATTTCAAAGGATCATCTGCACCACCGGCTAAAATAAGATCAGCCAACTGTGGTGAAAAAAACCGCTTTAACCGCGTTAAACGGCTATTGTGCGCGAGCGCTTCTTCTACTCGCTGCTCAAGCAGCATAGCCCAACTGGCAAGCTCGGCACGTTGCGTTTCTACCGTTTCATAAAGCTTGCGAATCCGCATGAGCGAACGCACCCGTGCCAGCAACTCATGGGCGTTAATCGGCTTGGATAAAAAATCATCGGCACCCGCTTCAAGCCCACGAATTCGATCCTCCTTAGAATCAAGGGAGGTGACCAACACCACCGGTAACAGGGCATAGGCGGGGCTTGCACGCAACTGGCGGCAAATTTCAAAGCCGTCTAAATCGGGCATCATCACATCAAGCAAAATTACATCGATAGCCTGAGTTTGCAGTAGCGCCAAAGCGGCGCGGCCATCTGCAGCGGTGTGTACCTCATAGCTGTGCACGGTGAGCAAATCAACCAAGAGCCGCAAATTAGCAGGGGTGTCGTCTACCGCTAAAATTTTGCCGTTTGTTTGGCGCTTGGTCTGCGTGATGGCTGCGCTCATTTTTTATTTTATTCTCTAAGCGTTGGGGGCGTTAGGTGGGCGGTGAGGTGAGGTGGAAGTGGCGCGAGTAAGTTTCCACGCAATTTCACATATTACTACCCCACGTTAGGCGCGGCAATGATATTTTTAATCGTCGTTAAAAACGTCTTTAAATTGATTGGCTTGGGCTCAAAGCCATCAAAGCCTGCCGCCTTGATTTTATCGCGATCATTGCCCATTACCGAGGCTGTAACCGCTAGTATTTTAGTGGCCTTAATACCTTCTTCAGCCCGCAGCACCCGCAGCGCATCTAAACCCGACATACCCGGCAAATGAATATCCATCAACACCAAAGCGGGATGGCGCTTACGCACCACCTCCAACCCATCTTCAGCGTTATCAGTTTCTGCTACGTCATACCCCTGATGTGATAACACGTCCACCAACAAACGCCGACTCTTCTCGTCATCTTCAACTATTAAAATCAATTTTTGCTCCATGATGGACTTTTAGAAATGCCTTTGCCAGAGTGAATGCGGATGATGCAAATTATTTATTCAAAATCACCAACAGAAGGCGGTCGTATTTAGAGCATCTTCAGATTATTTTTCAACACCGGCATCAGGCAAAATAAAGGTAAATTTTGCCCCCTTACCAACCGCACTTTCCACCCAAATTTTTCCGCCGTGTAAGGCGATAAACCGCTGCGTGAGTGCTAAGCCTAAACCAGTGCCTTCTTGCTTCGCGGTCCCACCTTGTTTAACTTGATAGAACTCAGCAAAAATTTCCCCCTGATCATCCTCAGCAATGCCCACCCCCGTATCTGCAACACTTATCGTTACAGAATTTACAGTTGCATTTATATCACGTTGCGCCGTTACGACAACCCACCCAAGAGGGTGAGAAAACTTAACGGCGTTGGTTAGCAAATTAATCAACACCTGCTTTACCTTACGCTCATCAGCGGTGATATCACCTAAATCTGGCGCTATTTCAGCCTTCAAAGTAATACCATACCGCAGCGCCCGCTCCCGCACCAGCACCATCGCCGTATCAATGGCTGCCGTTAAATTAAAGCGCGATAACTCCAACTCCATCTTGCCCGCCTCAATTTTGGAGAGATCCAAAATATCGTTAATCAGCGAAAGTAAGTGTTGCCCAGAGCCAGAAATGTCGTGCACATACTCTTTCTGCTTATCATTCAAAGGGCCGAAGTATTCCTCTTTTAAAGCATCAGAAAAGCCAATGACGGCGTTTAACGGCGTGCGCAGCTCATGCGACATATTGGCGAGGAACTCACTTTTGTGCTGATTTGCCGCTTCGAGCTGGCGGGTTTTTTCAGCTACTTTTTGCTCAAGGGTTTGGGTGTAGTCTTGGAGTTGGGCGGCCATTGAGTTGAACGTTCCAGCAACCGAAGCTAGTTCATTATCTGTGGTGACTACCACGCGTGTATCCAAATTACCCGCACCGAAAGCGAGTGCGCCACGACCAAGCTCAAGAATTGGGCGTGTCAATTGCGAAGCCAACTTGCGAGCGGCTAAAGTCGCAATTACTAATGCTATGGCAAGAAGTGCAATCGAACGCACAAGCGCTGCGTAAACTGGGTGAAGCACTTCAGTTTCTAATTGTTCTACCGCTACACGCCAGCCCTGATTTTCTAACGCAACTACACTACGCAATACCCGTTGCCCATCGTCAACACCAATAGCCCACGCATCCCCCGCGCGAAATGTACTTACTTCATTTGAATGTGTTTTTTCAATCGCGATAGGCACAGTTTTAAGCGTGCGCTCTGCTTGCGACAGATTAGATACCGTCGATAACACCCGATGAAATTCTTGGTGAGCAACTAAACGTCCACTTTCATCAAGTACATATGCCAAAATCCCGTCCTGTCGTGATAATCGCTGTATAACTTGCGTCAAAAACTGCAAATTAATTTGAGCAAACACCGTATTTTTACTGCCATTCAACTTCCTCAAAATTACATTAGTGTAAGGTTGATAACCATTAGCTAAAAATGCAGGCGTATATTTACGCGCAACATTAGGGTTCAGTTGCTTAATCGATAAAAGCATAGATGCGTCTATAAATTCTGGGGCACTAATTTTAATTCTTGAAGCAAATGCAACTGGCCTATCGTTTTTATCGAGGACGCTGATTTCCATAAGCTCTGTATGTCTAGACAAAACTAAATTAGCCGCATCCCGTACAGCATCCTTCGATAACCCAACATCACTTAATGGCAAGTTTGCTAATTGCAAAAGCTCTGTCTCTAAATTTCCAAAATAGCTCGCCAACGCCGTCGCGCCATCACGTGCGTAACTCAGTTGCAACTGCCGCTGTGCTTGTACTCCGTTTTGATAAGTGTAGTAAATTTCAATTGCCGATGCAACAAACAATAATGCAGCCACAACACTAGCCATTGCACGCCAATAATGACGGTATACCGAACCCTTGTGTTGACTCGCCACATAATTGGCTCCCATCGAAGCAATGCTCCCTTGCTCACTCATGAATAGTAGCTCTTGCCAGCATCGAAGCACTAGGCACGATATTGAGTGCTTTTAACGCCGTAACGTTGAGCACAAAATCGAACGTAGTCGGTGTAGACATTGGCGTAGACTGCGGCCTTCCGCCATTAGCGAGAATAGCTATGTAATCCGCAAACAAAGACTCTATGGGAATGTTTTGTCGCGCAAAACATAGGTGCCCGCCCCACTCACAATAAAGTGCACCTTCGTACGAGGTAAGCACATTTAATTTACGAATATGCTCCGCCGTCACAGTTTGACGCATGACTAAATGTCCCAATTGCGGCAAATCAAGGGCATCAATACCATCGCGCTTCAATAGCGAATGCAAATATTGCAAATCGGAATCTTCAGGCACATAGATTGGCACAATATCTAACTTCAAAACGCGTTGCGCGAGCGCAATATCTTCCAAGAGATTTGCTGGTACGTATTGGCTATCAAGTAGCACCCCGATACGCTTGATATTTGGAGATAGTTCTTTTAGCAATTCCCAACGTTTTAAATGAAGCGGTAAAAAAAATGAGGTGCCCGTTAAATTTTTACCCGGGCTTGCTAATGAATCCACCAAGCCCAGCACAACAGGATCTCGATATGCATGAAATACAATCGGTATCTTCTTAGTAACTTTCGAAAGCGACACAGCATTAGTAGTTGTAATTGCTACGAGGATATCTGGATTTTTTAAAACTAAACGTTTTGCAGCCTCATCAATGCTCGGTAAATAAGGCCCATATTCTGTAACTATCTCTATAGTTGAAAACTTATTATTAAGCCCACGCTTCTGCAGTTCTAGTCTTAATTTCTGTTCAAATTCAATCGCTCCTGACTGATCACGAGCCTCAAATAAACCCAAGACTAATTTAGGTTTTATATCTGCACCACCACGATCGACCAAATACAAAGTCAGGCCAAAAATCAGAACAAGCGCAATTATGTAAAAAACCAAAATGGATTTTAGCTGCTTCATTACTATTCTCATTTGAAGGGTTAAACGTAATGTTCGTACAGATTCATAATTATTTTTGTACTGTAGCTCATTTCTCACCTGTACGCAGTTGTTACACTCACCCGCACAGGTGAGTTTTATTTATTTGACTTCAGTTATCATCTCAGTGCGGTGTTTTAATAAAAGCTTAAGCTGAAAGCCCGCTTACACTGCCCCATTCGCCCTACTTGCGAATTGGAATAACACCGAAAAAATCGAGCACTTTTACAAAAAACTGGGAGATAAAATGAATGGCTATCAATATGTAGTTATTGGCTTATATATTAGTAATGGCGTTACGATGGGTGATCGATATTGCACAACAAAGCCCGATTGCCCCTACGGCATCGCAGCTAATGATTCGCGAAGTGATCCACAAGGAAAACCCATTAGATACGAAACTACACCAGAAGTTGACGCGGAATACGAAAAAAAAGGGATATTCACGGTAAAAGCCTCCGCTGATGGCAAGAGTCCAACCGCTCTAGGGGGACTGCAATTTCCATCGCATGAATCAGCTCTGCACTGGTTGAGCACTAAAGCGGGTATACAGTTTAAAGACCATTATCAACAAGTGCACATCGCCCGCGTACTTAGCTAAGTCATCCAAAAAATCATCATTAATTACGCTCTATACTGCTGCGTAGCCTGCAAGCAGCATAGAGCGTATTACTAAGGACTTTATATGACCAAACCTTTCGCATTAGCATTTTATCTTAATGGCGAGCGCGGTATTGCTGACCTGCCCCTTCTGCAAGATGCAGCAGCGCAGCATATGGAAACGTTATTACGGAAAATCAGCGCAAACCAAACTTTTAAAGACATGTTTACCACCATCCAGTGTTGGTATTCTCGCGAAAGCGAAATGTACACCCCGATGGACGATATGCAGCAATATGATTTCCCCGAAGTTAAACTTTGGAAGAATACACGTGAATTTGATTTATTGACCCATAGCGGCACAAGTTTAAATGAACACAGCGGCACATTTGTAATTATTAACGGTGATTCTGATTATTGTCTACTTAAGCAAGAAGGGCTACAAAAATTTTTAACACCGCTTTTTTTGGATAAAAAAAGCGAGAAAAAAATATTATGGTTTGTAGGTCATGCGCAAAGCCCAGAAACAGTATTAGCAATGATGGATTATCTGGATGAGCAAATTCATATCGCTTCCCCTGGCTTAGGTAATTTCGCGCATTTGGAATCGCGCATCACTGAATTGCGTGCGCTGATCACAAAAGGGGATAGATTGACTCCATTAGAAGTGGAGCGCGCACTCTCGCAAGCAAAAGCTAATGCTGCAAATTTAGACCTTATCGTACTAGAGTCTTGTCAATCATGTTCTTTAGAAGTCATGTCTGTGCTTACAGAAGGCGTTAACTATTGCATAGCCAGCCAAACTTTTATTTGGAGTTTAAGTGGTTGGAATTACACAACATGGCCCTCAAAGCTAGCACCATCAAACAACATGATCACGATTGCTAAAAATATGGTTGATGATTATATTTCTGGAAAAACAAAAGAAAGATGCCTAAGCTTAATAGATTTAAAGACCGTTCCAGAGTTATTGAAATTACTAAAAGAATTTACCCAATTAGTATTGTCCGATATTAGCTTTCCAGCGCTTATTTTGGCCGCACGCAAGGCTGCGTTTTTATCGCACACACCAACATCAAATGACTGGTTGCTTGGCAAAGAATATGTGGATGTATGTGTGTTTTTTGAGAACATAATCACTGAAGCAAACAAGGATCTCGGCAGAAATTCGCAGTTAGCCAATTCCGCTGGTAGAGTTCTCAATTATCTAAATAACGCGGTAATTTTAAAAAATGTCGTCACAAACGATTTCGCTGCAAACGCAAAAGGTCTGTCGATCTGGTTTCCCTGCGAAGATGACCCAATGCTTATTAGCGGCAATGCACGAGCTATTTATAAAAACCACGGCTTCGCAAAAAATCCAGAGTTAACCATGTTTAAAAATGGCAGTGATTGGCCGCTATTCATCAAAGCTATACTACCGGCCTGCGGTGCTGACCTTGACCTCTGAGGAGCCGTGTAGAACAATCGCAAAAACACACGCCGCCATAAAAAAAACTTAAACGCAGATTTCGAAAACCCACCTACGCAGGTGGGTTTTTTTTCATCAAATTTACGTACACTAAATTTAGCTATTACACGCCACTGCGCACCGTTCGAGACGTACATAAGGGCACATTAGCCCACATTAAGGAGTATCTTATGAAAACTTTTAAACTAGAAAATTTGGCTTCGCACAAACTTGTTCGTATGAGCGCAATTGCGCTTGCTATCAGTGCTCTCTTTCACGCATCCACGGCTGCCGCACTGACTTGCACGTCAGAGGGGCGCGAAGTTTTGCTGGATACGCTACCAACTGATGCCATAATTACGGCACTTAATTTGCGCCCCGCGAAGGCCAAAGCTGGTGACGAAGGCAAATTTCGCTTGCAGCAAAAAGATGGCAAAACACTATTTGTAGCGCTTACTGAAGATGGCAAGAAGTGCGCAATTATATTGGCGGCGGCAACTGGCGCCTCTACCGTGCCCATAAGCACAGCTGCTAGTGAACGCGGTGACGCGCACATAACAACCGTCGCCAAAGAAGCTATAAAAGCCGTGTCGGAAGAAGAGAAGACAGCGAAGAAAGTTGATGCACTGATAGATAAACTAATTGCCAATGGTCAGGAAGATTTGGGCGTTCCGTCATCTCCTGCTATTTCTCTCCTTGGCGTAGATGCTTCTAAAGCAACACATCCAAAAACGCCGAAAGAACTTGCGGCTGCATTGGTGCAAGGGCGTGGTGCTGACGGCAAAATTAAAACGGGCGTTGCCATTGACGCATCTTTAGGGCAGTTATTAGAGGCACTACCATTTGCGTTTAAGAAGGTAGCACTGCCCACTGTAGAACCGAAGCCCAAAGTACCAGCAGAAACTCCCGTCCTAGGGGTGCCCGAAAAATTAACAACTAACCCAAGCTTCAAGTTCACTCAGTTACCTAAAACAACCCAAACCGCTTATGCCTCCAAACTAGCTGGCAATACCACATTCAGTTTTGTACCGTCCCCGCTAATTTCATCCGACGCTCCAGCACAAAACATTGACGCCGCAGACGGCGACGCATCAAACAACTTCGCCAATCGATTAAAACTCTCATTTGCCACCACGCAGGACAGTCAAACTGATAAAACAGATAAAAATGCAACCGATATCGCATTTGGTGTGCATTATGTTTTTTTTGATCAAAGCGACTCGATTTCATCAAACTGTGATGGAGAAAATCACAAAATTCCAGCCGTACAAGATGAGGTAAAAAAACTGATTGCAAAAAAATTTGCACCAGTACCAAAAGGAAAAGTAACCCCAAATCAGTTACGGGCATTAAGGAATAACAAATATCCTGGAATTAAAGATCAAATTAGCACTGATGACATTGAACCAGTTCTGGCAGCATGTTCACTTACCGCAATGGAGCGACTTGAAGCATCTGCAGCCATGATTGGCATAGCCAACTCTTACAAAATAACTGAAGGTGGTTGGTCTCAGCGACAAAGTGGTGTGCGAGGGATTGCGGCAACGTATGTTTCAAACGGCATACGCTTCATTGACAACACAGTGCTACAAGGTATAGGTCACTTCCGAGCAACGCGGCACCAAATTGTGGCTGACCCTGCCGATAGTACTAAAAAAGTGTTTCAAGATTCAAATCTCGCGTCGCTTCGCTTACGGATGGCAGGGTTACGCGGCGCTGGATCATTAGAGTTCTCGCGCAGTAAAAACACCACCGACGGAAAATCTGAAACCGTTACACGGCGCGCATTAGGATTGGAATGGCAGTTATCGCCGGGCATTTGGTTGGTTGGTAGCGGCGGTTCTGAAAAAAGCTCCCTCGGCAACAGCAGTAGCAAACCATTTGTAATAACTAATTTGCGCTTCGGCGGCAGCCCGCCTGTGCCCGCTGCGACGCCTTAAAAAGCAATGCTTAGAACTTTAAATCATCACCTGCAGCACTTTTAAATCTTTCGATTCTCCGGAGCTAAAATGAAAACCAATATATTAGTAGCTGCGGCTCTTTTGGCCTGCACAATTTTAACGGCAAGCGCGCAACCCGTACCTAACGGGAATGCGAAAATAACTGGCACCACAGCCGAAAAAGACAGCGTTGATTTGATACAAGGTAGTGATAAGAAAATGCACCTCTACATCGATGGTGTACGCGTTGGGCATGTGCTGCTTGACCGCACGTGGAAAGATAAAAGCTCTGCACTTACTGTTATTCCACCTGATAATTTTGAGCCTCCCCCTAAAAAGCCGCCACCTAAATTGTGGCCCCACCCTTACCCCAAACCTTGCGGGGGCCCAAACGTAAAGTGCGCACCCGATGTGGATAAATTCAAGCCCCTCATCAAACTACCAAAAGACTTAGAAAAATTAACGGTGTATGTAAATAAATAAAGCATACTGCTCCAGCGTTAATATTTGCGCTGCCAATTTTGAAGCAATCCAATTTGCTCTCTACCCAAAGAACAGTACCACGGGAAAGTAATTCGATATTAACTGTTCTTCAACGGGCACAAGTCGCTTCGCCGTTACATATATGCAACTCGTTTTAGTATACTTAGCATGAGAATCTAGCTGAGGCTTCAGGTTTACAATTTTCGAATTTTGGCACTTTTTTGTAAAGGAAAATATCATGTCCCTCTATTACACCCCCGGCGAACTCGCCCAAGCTCTGCTTCGCGCTAACATCCTTTGCTTTGGCGATTCATGGTTTGCCCACCCTGTTGCTAATCTTTCCAACACGCTCGCCAATATCCATCGCGGTGATGCGATTTTAGTCTTGGGCGACGCTGGCCTTGAGGCTTCGGATATGGTTGACCCAAATCAGCGCTACTTAAAAATGTTTAAGGAAGCGCTTATAGAAAGCGAAAATACCTTAACGCGCGTTTACTTAAGCGCAGGCGGTAATGATTTTGCGGGCTGGGATGATTTTGCAGCGGTGTTGCAGCCCGACTGTAGTGCCTTTGCCCTCCCCGCTGATTGCTATGACGTGAACGCTTTACGAAAGCTATTCAATCAAATATTTGGCGATATTAAAACGATGATTGCGTTAGTGCGCCAACATGCACCTAATGCGGAAATTCGCCTGCATAATTACGACTACGCTGTGCCCAATGGCAAGGCAAAGGTCGGCGGCGGTAAGTGGCTTAAAACGCCTATGGATGCGTGCAAAGTGCCTACCCGTGGCACCTTGGGGCGCGGCGGCTTTCGGCGCGAAGTGGTGGCAACACTGATTGATACCTTCGGCCACTGGCAGCAAGATTTGGCCAATCAATATCCGGGCAAGGTAGTGTTTACACAAACTGCCGGCACCATCGCCGATTCAGAATGGATGGATGAGCTGCATGCCAATGCGGAAGGGTTTAGAAAGCTTGCACGGGTGTTTGCGGCATAGCTTAAAGTTACAACACGACCGTAATCCGGAAATTTATGCGCTGCCTTCTAACCTAATTATTTTTGCAGCAGAAGTAATTGTAATTTCGGTTGGTCATTCCTTAACTCTATTTCTATTTCATTCGCGCTTTAATTTTTTGTGAGCGTCATATAAATATCGTCATTCCAGCGGAGGCTGGAATCCAGTCCACGCCACCACCTAAATAAGATTTTAGGTGAACAAAATATTACGCTGGACTGGTTCCCAGCCTTCGCTGGGATGACGGCTTCCTGTATTTTCAGTATGCAGATAATGGCACTATTGATATAGAAGCGGAATAAGCGCTTGAACTTCCAAAAAACCCACCCAATCAGGTGGGTTTTTTCTTTAGCACTTTCGGTACTATTCCTACTCTACCTATTTTTATAAAAAGGTGCGGCGCAAACGCTTCTCAGCAACTTCAAAAATTTTCGCACGCAACCATTAACTAACTTTTAACTATTATTTTTAAAACTTTTCAGGGATTGCCATCATGACTACCGCTGCTTCAATTACAACGCCTCTCATTGCTTTGCTTGATGAAATGA
>JANMDR010000301.1:0-2559 GCA_031376425.1 Betaproteobacteria bacterium | reverse complement strand
ATCAGCGCACTTTCTCGGTTGATTCGCGCAATCAGTTCAAGATTTCCAAAGCTTTCTTGCATGGCACTTTACTCTTTTGCTGTTAACGCTATTTTGATAGCAATCTTGATTGAAAGTTCAGTTGTGCAGAGGTCTTTTAGTGGCCTAATCTATTGAATGTCTAGTTTGCGACCCCACTTTTTAGAGATGCAAATGCCTAAGAAAACCTACCGCGACGCGCGGCCTAAGCCCGGTCGGCTGACGGGGCTGAATTGGCGTAGGCCGTTATTCTACGTTCTGCTGCCGGTATTTTTTATCATGGCGTTTTTAGGCTTTCCGCTACCTGTTGCGCCGCCCCCAGCGATTAAGCCCGCGCAAGAGCAGGCAGTACCTGAAAATAAGTCGGGCGATTAAACCTAGAAACGGCAGTTGGACGGATGTGGGTGTGCGATTTTGTCCCAAGAGACCATGAAGTATAAATATTCAAAGAAAACTCCCTAGCCGCGTTGTTCCTCCTAGCAGGCTCATTTGCCAAATGAAGCGTGCGTCGTGCCGTTACGTAACCCCGCGCCTTACTGGGAAGTCTCGCTATGAAGTATTTACAAAGTAAATACTTCATGACCCCTCGCGGGCAACTCGCACACTCACATTCGTCCAACTGCCGTTTCTAGGATCATTGAAAGTGCTGCTCTCGTCAAACGCGGGTCACCCCCAAATTCACTGCTAGACGCACTTTTGCCCGGTGAAGAGAAGTGAGCTAACTATACTGTTCACTACATCAACGTGCGGGAGTAGGTTGAGGGTCGCTTGGCAATAGGCCTAACTGCTTGAGCATGGCGTATTGGTCAAAACTGGTCCACTCCTCGCGAATTTGTCCGCCCTGAATCCGAAATATAGTCATGCCCCATAGATTGGCCAGCGTCTTTCCCGTAGCTGGCAGGCCGTTACCCTCTCCTGAATTGGTTCCAGAGCCGGTCCAGTGGACAACGACCAAATCGCAGTCGGCCACAATCCGTAGAACATCCATACGCAGATTCGGCACAGCGGTTCGCCAGCCTTTGCTTGCGGCACGATCTTCATCACGATCAGCGTCTCTCAGCGGTGTGTGGGCAACGAATGCCGGATGGTAAAGGCGCTCGTTTTCGTCAACGCGGCCTCGACTGAGTATGTCTTCAAATACGGTTCGTGCGATGATTTTGTTGCGTTCCTGCACACCAGGCTTACACATAGTTGTGGTTGATGGTGTAGCTGCACCTGCGTTCAATACGGCTGCGCTTGCTATAAAACAAAGAATCCATTTTAAACTTTTCATAAGGGTCTCCAAAGTAGCCTTACAACGTAAGGTAGCCAACTATATACCTTACAGTGTAAATTGTAAAGTATGACTAAATTGCCCCCTCAAACGCGCTCTAAGCGCTCGCGCCCGACCCTTACGCCAAGTCGCATTGCTGATGCCGCATTCGCTATCATCGATAGTGCTGGGGTGGTCGCATTGAGTGCAAGGAATCTGGCAAAGGCGTTGGATTGCGAGGCGATGTCGCTTTACCACCACGTTCCTAATATGGATGCAGTTCTTGATCTGGTAGTGGATCGACTGCTCGCTACGTGTAAATTGCCGACGCCTAAACCCAAGCGCTACCGCTCGCAATTGATTGAAACTTCCCATGCGTTTCTTGGCTTGGCGACAGAGCACCCAAGAGTATTTATTCTGGCAACATCGCGCCGTTGGGTGACACCATCCGCATATAGGCTCATGCAAACCTCAGTGCAGATGTTCCAATTTGTGGGTGCGTCACCGTTAGAGTCAATGCGTTGTGCGCGCATACTCGGTGCCTATTTGGGCGGTGCAGGTGCCGCTCTTGCTGGTTGGAAATTGGACAACACTCAACTTAGCGGTGAACAAAATAACGCGCTAGATGCGGTGGCACCCAAAATTAGACCTCAATCCACAATTCAAAATGTCAGAGCTGACATTGACTATGGGGTGACGATTATGGTTGATGCGTTGTTGGCGAACCTAATGAAAGACGGCGGTAAAAAGACTGGCAATAATTCCGACCCATAACGAAAAACTGGGAGTGCAGTTGCGGTGAAAGTCGGAGCGCATTCGTACTGGCTCGCCTTCTCCGTATTGACGGTTGCTATCAAGCGAAGGAACAGCGGTAACAGCTAAGGGATGCGGAAACTGCCCATATCCCATTTTTGGAAGCGCTGACGGGCACATTGCGTTGTTGTTCCTCAGTTGGGAGGCTAGCCACACTGCCTTCGGAACGCCGAGCACTGCATCCCGACAGCACCTCCAAAAACGGGGCATTAACAATTTCCGCACCCCTAAGTGGTAAAAAAATGGGATGCGGTTTTGCAAAATAGCGATGCTATGTTGTACGATCAAAGCTTATGCCTAATATCGCACTGTAGAAGTCAAACTGCTATGAGTTCATTCCATTTCCATTTCATTCGTGCGTTATTTCCCCCTGAGTGTTACATAAACACCGTCATTCCAGCGAAGGCTGGAATCCAGACCCTCGTATGACTAATCTAGGTTTAAAAGCGCTAAATAGTATGACGTAGGACTGGATT
>JANMDR010000236.1:0-1660 GCA_031376425.1 Betaproteobacteria bacterium | reverse complement strand
CGATGATGAAACCGCAAAAGTCATGGCGAAAGACGGTGCGTTTAAATCAGGTGATATCGGCATTATGGATAGTGATGGCTTTATTAAGATTGTTGACCGTAAAAAAGACATGATTTTAGTTTCAGGTTTTAATGTCTACCCCAATGAAATTGAAGACGTGGTGGCCTTATGTCCTGGCGTGCTCGAAGTATGTGCAGTGGCCGCGCCGGATGAAAAATCGGGTGAGATTGTTCGCGTTGTGATTGTGAAAAAAGACCCGGCACTCGATAAAGCGGCAGTCCTTGAGCACTGTAAAAAACACCTCACCGGTTATAAAATTCCGCGCGTGGTTGAGTTTTGGGATTCTCTGCCAAAAACAAATGTAGGAAAAGTACTGCGTCGCGATGTTAAAAACATGAAAGCACCAGTAAAAAACTGATTGCTTGAATAATGTATTGCCGTGTTAGTAGGCTGTGGAAAACAGGCTGTGAACCTCCTAAAAAAGGAGCCACAGCCTGTTTTGTTTTCAAGAAGGGTCTCTAAGTGAAAATATTAGTGCTTGGCGGAACCCAATTTGTGGGCCGGCATCTTGTAGAAGCGGCCTTAGCTGCGGGGCATACGGTAAGCACATTTAATCGGGGCGTGACGCCTGATGCCTTGTCCGCTGCCGTTGAACGACTGCATGGCAATCGCGACGATGGGCCAAATGGCCTTAGTGCCCTAAAAGGGCGCACATGGGATGCATGTGTAGATGTTAGCGGCTACACGCCCCGCCAAGTGCGCGCCAGCACCCAAGCCTTGCGCGAGCAGGTGGCGCACTACGCCTATGTGAGTGCGGTAAGCGTGTATGGTGATCCGCAAGCCGGCCCGGTTTTTGAAAGCCAAGCGCTGCTGCCACCGGCCGCAGATACGATTGAAGATGTAAATGGTGAAACATACGGGCCCTTAAAGGTAGCGTGTGAGCAAATTGTACAAACGGTTTATCCTAACCGCTGCACCATCTTGCGGCCACAAATCATTGTGGGTAAATATGATGAAAGTGGTCGATTTGAATATTGGATTCGCCGCGCTCTGCGAAGCTCAGCCCAAGCCACGCACATGCTGGCACCCGGTGATGGAAGTGATTTTCTGCAGGTAATTGACGTACGAGATGTTAGCGCATTTATCATCAATGCCATTACCGCAAAAACGACAGGCTGCTTTAATCTTGCAGGCCACCGCACTACGTGGGCTGCTTTTATGCAAATGCTCAATGCCAAAAATATCGTTTGGGTAAACGCTAATATTTTGCAAGAAGCAAAACTCACATTTTCAGAACTCCCACTCTATCGCGCCGAAGGCGCTGCACGCAGCAGCTTAATGCACGTTAATTGCGATACCGCCCAAGCCGCAGGCTTGACGCTTACGCCAATGGTTGACACCATTCGCGCTTTAGCGGAAGCGTTAGTTGATAAAGAGGGGGCGTTAGTTAATAATGCTGAAGCGTTAATAAGTGGTAACGTAGCGCTCGCACTCACGAGGGAGCGCGAAGCACAATTGATCGCCACTCAATACGCAGACGGGATAAAAATATGCGGATGACCCTTCACTTCAATACCGCTACTGCAGATCTAGGGAGCATCTCATGCCATCCGTATTTTTAATCTTAGCAGCACTCGCAACAGTCATTACCGCTTTTGCG
>JANMDR010000232.1:0-16326 GCA_031376425.1 Betaproteobacteria bacterium | reverse complement strand
GGCTTACGCAATATTGCCCAGCGCTGGACAATGCCAATCCAAAACTGGAAACAAGCAATAAGTCAGTTGATGATCCACTTTGAAAAGCAGTTTAACCCCGCCTAGCAAAAACTAAAAACACAAAATTCGGGATAGCCTCGTTGCCGCAGGTAATCAAGTGGAACATATTGTCACTTCCCAACCGCAAGCAGGCCCGTTTACATTGGCTAAGAACGAACAAAAAGCGCTTACATTTAATTTTGATTCGCCTATTCCGATCAACGCATGGAATGTATCCTTGCAAGTGGTGTATCGTGGTGCAATGGGGACCGATAATGATGCGGTAGTGGTGTCAACCAAAGAAATTAGCGCACCTACTTATTTTGACGCGATGAATATGCTCGATTATTATGAATCCGCACCCACCTTTATCGCACCACAACCTGTAAATTTAACGCAACGGGTTAATTACGGACTCTCTGGCATCGATGCACAAAATGGCGTATACCGCGAATACGCTCGAATCGATGGCTTACCCCTTGGTTCTTATTCTCGTTGGGCGGTGTTGGCAAATCGCGATAATTATCAGCATCGCATGGATATTTTATTTAACTTGTGTAACTCCTGCACTACGCCTATCCCACAGCTAAGCACCCGCGTGCTCGAAACCAGCAACTTAGCTTGGAACTACACGACCAATACGCTAGATTTCAGAGTAGTCACGAAATCACGTGGCAAATACCGCTTCAGAGCCAACTCCTTCCGCGTATTAGATGGCACCATCGGGCCGCAATTTAACGAAGAATATAACGCCGATGGCACCATATACTACCTTGATCCGCAGCTACTAGCCGAAGATTTATTACCCCCATTTAGAGTGCCTAATCCAGTACCGCTTACTTCGCTTAATTTTTAAGTGCCCTTTGCTTGCTGCCATTACTCGAATTTTTTCAAGTAATAAAATGCCTAAAAACGCTCTATCATAGGGCGTTTTTAGCATGTATAGGGTTAGTTTGTGATGGTCAAATTTGCCCTCTCGCTTTACTCCCTTAGGATTACCCCCCCATTTTTGAGCCGCTAAAAATATGAAAAAAACTATACAGATTGCGTGCGCAGTTTTAATGTGGTCGCTGCATTCGGCATACGCAGTGGCGCAAGCTAAAACGCCACCTAATAATCAATATTATTATTACGCCGCTTATGATGCGATGGCTAATCATTCAGAAAGCGCATTACGCTACGCTATCTCCAAAGGTGGCGATGCCACGCGATATGCACGGACTAATCCTGCGGCAATCTATGATGCTGTTAGGTCTAATCGGGATATTGCCACGCTGGCATTCGTGCTAAAAAATGGTGCTGATGCAAATGTGAAACATCCCACAGGGGTAGAAGCTAGCCCGCTTTCTTATGCAGGAATGGATTTGGCAAAAGTTGAATTACTCATTAAAGCCGGTGCTGGCATTGACGGCAAAAGTGGCGAAAACCGCACACCATTAGCCAATGCCCTAGCTGTGCTTGGTCGCGAATTTAAATTCCTACAAACGCCTAAAGCGGGAGAGCCGCAACGCACTTATTCAAAATTAGAAGTTGTGCGCTTTCTCATCAATGCGGGTGCCAAATTGTCTGATGTTCAAGGCAGTGGAGGTCAGCGTAGCAATATGCTCACCTTTACGGCTCGTGAAGATAAAGAAATCATTGCGCTTTTGCTCAGCAAAGGCGCGACGATTAACGCAGGAACTTGTATGGTTTTTGCGATGGAGGAGGAGAAAAAAATTGATTGTGGCCCGCTACTTACCTTGGCGATAGCAAATCGTGATGATTTGGGAATAGCCCTTTTACGCCGCGATAAACTCATCGCTAAAAAAGATAGATTGGCGCTTCTGCACGCAACACGGCGCGGATTAAACGATTTTGCGCTTGCGCTGTTGCAGGCGGGTGCCGATCCGCTCGCTACTGATGACGAAGGCAATACGCCATTAATGTGGGCGCGAAAGTTTCGAAGTAAGCAACTGATTGATACCTTGCTGAAAGCAGGATCGCCTAATAATTTGAGTCTGCCAAAGGTATCATTCGAGCGCGAAGGGCTTAATAAATTTGATATGCAAGCTGGCGTGATTATTGATGATGTTGCAGCGATGGATTCACCACGCTTCGGTTTAGATATGGGGCTGCCAAAGCGAGGTGCGCCGGTATTTGCTTTATACGGTGCCGCCCCAAATCAATATGCCAGCATTACTTGCGAGAACGCGAGTGCGTTTGAGATCATCAACAATATGAATGCCTTAGATGGTATTCAAGTTGGAGTGTGTAAAAAAGGGGCTGCAAAAGTTTTAGCGCTGGTTAAACAGTCGCGTGAAACTTTCAAAAAACAACTTGAGCTGACAACTAAAGGGTTCGAAAATAATGAGTTAACGCTAGCGCTCGATTTAAAATGGCGCGAAAATCTTGTGCGCCCTGACGGTCAAAGTTTTGAGTTTCCCATCGTTGCAATAGGTCATGGCATTTCTACCACTCGTACTTTCGTTTTAATCAATAAAGCCGTTACGAGTGCGGTTATTGTTCAAGCGAGTATCAATAGACTTTGCGAGGGTGCCAGATTAAAAACGCTCAACACACCATTGTGCAGTGATGCTAGCCGCGCCTTCGAAGAAATAGCCGAGCGCGTTAGTAAGCTTGTTGCCATGAAATAGCCTCTTCTGTTTCCTTCGGGGGGAGTGTTTCGTAAGGACGGGGTGGTTGCGGTCGTGGAATAAAACGGTGAATGTCTGAAACTGATCCAAACGTGTCGGGCTGGAGCGCGACAGCACATGACTATCCAGCATACGATGTTTGAGTAGCTTTCATTGAAATCGATATTGCCGTTGGGATGTCAACTTTCCATTAGAGGAGCCGTGATTATGTTCAGCGTGAAATTTAGTCTTAAGCGTAACGTTGTTGCCGCACCAGTATTTTTGGTAGCGCTGCTTATCCTGGCGTTTGCAACTCACGCGCAAACCCTATCCGCACCGCTGATTGAGCCTGGCGTTGATAACAGCATTAAGCCGGGCGATGACTTTTTTGCCTATGCCAATGGTGCGTGGCTTAAGTCAACCGCATTGCCAGCGGGTAAGGTGCGGTGGACGGCACGAGATGAGATTGCCGCGCTCACGGCGCAGCAAGTATCGACGCTAATAAATGATGGCGCGACAGCACCAGTAAACTCAATCGCACGTAAAGTGGCTGATTATCGGGCTGCTTATTTGAATGATGCGGCCATTGAAGCCAAAGGCAGCGCACCATTAAAGCCCATGTTGAATCGTATTGAACGGGTTCGCGATAAAGCCGCGCTTACGCAGTTGTTAGGTGCTGGGTTGCGTGCGGATGTTGATCCCATGAACGTCGGTATTTTTAGCTCTGCGCACGTACTGGGTCTGGCCGTGCAAGCGAGTATTCACGGTGAGAAAGAATATGTTGCCTTTCTTGTGCAAGGCGGGCTGGGATTGACGGACCGTGAAAACTATCTCAGCGCTGAACCTGCCATGCAGGCCTTACGCGCACAGCGGCAACAAACCATAGCGCATGTGCTGGCATTGATTGATGCAGGGGTTACGGATAATTCGTCTAAGTTGCTAACGTTGTCAACGCCCGCAATGGTTACGCAAAGAGCCGAAGCTGTAATGGCATTAGAAACCGCGATTGCGCAAAGTCATGCCACTGCCGAGGTGTCCGGCAACGAACGCAATGCCGATAATGTGTGGACTCGCGCGGAGTTTGCGCGGCAGGCACCGGGCTTGGATTGGGCAGCGTTTTTTGCCGCAGCTGGGTTGGGCAAACAGCAGACTTTTGTGGCGTGGCAACCAAGTGCCGTAAAAGGCGTGGCTGCACTTGTGGCATCGCAGTCATTGCAAACATGGAAAGATTATCTTCGGGTGCGGCTTGTGGATAGGCACGTTGATGTATTGCCACGCACCTTTGTTAAAAGCAATGGTACAACAGCGCAGTCGCAAATATTACGCCAACAGCGGGCGAATGAAGCCACGCAAGCGGCCATGAGCGATGCTATTGGCCAGTTGTATGCCGCACGCTATTTTCCAGCCCAATACAAGGCGCGGGTACAAGCTATTACCGCAAATGTGGTTGCGGCATTCACGCGTCGGGTTGAGGCTACAACATGGATGTCACCTGGCAGTAAAACCCAAGCATTGGCGAAGCTGAAAGCCTTATATTTTGGTGTGGGTTATCCAGAAAAATGGCCTAGCTATGCCGATCTGGTGATTGATGCTGCCAATCCAGTGGCTAATCAGCAGCGAATTAGCGACCGCAATTATCGGCACACCTTAGCCAAACTCGGTAAGCCCGTTGATAAAACCGAATGGAGCGTTGCGCCGCAATGGGCTGGTGCCGTGTTACTGTTCCAGCAAAATTCGTATAACTTCACTGCCGCATTACTGCAAGCCCCAAAATTTGATCCAAGCGCCTCGGAAGCCGCGAATTACGGCGCGATTGGCTCCATCATTGGTCATGAAGTCAGTCATTTTGTGGATACCTTGGGTGCTGAATATGAAGCGGATGGCCGGTTTCGCCGTTGGTGGACACCTGTCGATATGTCGCAGTATCAGGCATCAACAGACGCACTGGTTAACCAGTTTGCAAGCTACCGACCTATTCCAGTTTCGCCCGATGCGGTCATTGACGGTAAGCGTACGCTGGTTGAAAATCTTGCTGATTTAGGGGGGCTATCCGCCGCATTCGATGCGCACCGGGCTCACCTAGTAGCCACCCAACTTGCCAATGATAAAGAATACATACGGCAACAGGATCGCCAATTTTTTATTGGCTACGCGCGAAGCTGGCGCAGCACCATGACCGAAGCCGCATTGCGAAAGTATCTTGCCAATGACAGCCACGCACCAGAGAACTATCGTATCGCCACAGTGCGCAATATTGATGCTTGGTACGATGCGTTTGATGTGCAGCCAGGACAGCAGCTGTATCTGGAGGCAAAAGCGCGGTTGCGCATTTGGTAGGAAAATAAAAATGCCTGAAAACGCCCTGTTTCAAGGCATTTTCAGGCAGCTTATACGCGCCTGATTTAATCTAAACCAGATTATTTAGCAGCGCGCATTCCAGCCATGTATTCGGCCACAGCTTGCATTTCACCTTCGCGCATACGTGAGGCAATAGCCTGCATTTGAATGTTTTTACGATCACCTGATGCGTAGCGCTGTAGCTGTTCTAGTAGATAGTCTGGATACTGTCCGGCCACTCTAGGGTAGAGGGCGGGAATTCCAGCACCGGTACCGCCATGGCAGCCTGCGCATGATGGCACTTTAGATTGGGCAATACCACCGCGATAGATTTTTTGGCCTTTATCGGCTAAATCTTTATCGCGGGCTACGCCTTTAGGCGCGGCTTTTTGGATAGAGTAGTAAAGGCCCAGAGCGCGCATATCGTCCGGCGTTAGGTTTGCAGCCATGCCTTGCATAATAGCGTTTTTGCGTTTGCCCTCTTTATAAAGCGCTAATTGGGTTGCAATGTATTGCTGCGGATGCCCAGCAATCATCGGGTTTGCAGGTAGTGGGCTATTACCATCAAGACCGTGACACGCCACGCATACGGCACCGGCAATTTGTTGGCCACGGGCTAAAACTTCTGCACGGGTTGGCACGAGGGCTTTTGCGGGGGCAGCGGCAGTTGCCGTAGTGGTTGCTGCGGCAGCGGGTGCAGGATCATTGGCGAAGGCTTGACCGCTTAAGGCGGCTAAGGTTAATGTAAGAGCGGCGGCTGTGGCGGTTTTGGCGGTTTTGGATAAAGCAGAAGCGAAGTTGCGAGCGTGTTTCATTTAGCACCCTTTAGACAATCTGAACAATCTGGTAATTCGTAAAAGCCTGCATTCGTATGTTTATGCGCAGAATTTGAGGCAAGATGTGATTATTGCTTATTGTTACTCATCGCTTGCCGCCATTTGCTGAAATAATTGCAACTGCTTAATCGCAACCGTTTAATCGCACAAACATAATTTTAGCGCATTGTCGCTCACCCACGCTAGCATTCATGCATTCGGCGTGTTAAAAATCTAGGAGTTGTAGTGGCTTTATTTGAAAACGCACAGTATTTTGCCTCCGCGCACGATCCCCATCAATTACCACCTGAATCAGGTGCTGAAATTGCCTTTGTGGGCCGATCAAATGCTGGAAAATCTAGTGCAATCAATACCTTAACGCGCCACGGGCGTTTAGCATTTGTGTCAAAAACACCGGGCCGCACACAATTAATTAACTTTTTTAGTATTCCCAGAGGCCGGTTTGTGGCCGATTTGCCGGGTTATGGCTATGCCAAAGTGCCGCCTGCGGTAAAAGCGCATTGGGATGCATTTTTATCGGAATATTTGTCTACACGCCAAACTTTAGCCGGTTTGGTGATGATTATGGATGCGCGACATGCCATGCGCCCCAGTGATGAAGTATTTTTGGATTGGTTTTCACCATCTGAAAAACCCGTGCATGTATTGTTAACCAAGGCCGACAAATTATCACGCAACGATGGCATCAATGCTTTGCGTTCAGTGCGCGAAGCGCTGGCAAAACGGCCGGGCTCAGGAAATGCCACAGCACAGTTGTTTTCAAGCCTGAAGCGTACCGGTGTGGATGAAGCCGAAAAGCGTTTAAGCCAAATTTATATGGACGCCGAAGCAGCAATGCGGCTTAAAAACGCAGAATAAGGTGTTTTAGGGATTTCAAAAAAAGAAAAGGAGCCAAGGAAAAGGGTTAACCTTGGCTCCCAGAACGGCTTGCAGATTTGGCAGGGAAACCATTTCAGCAAGCACCCGCTTAAGGGAGGTGAAGCGGGGAGTCAACACACTCGATAGTAAGAGTAATCGTTTGCCTAATAGTTCCATTAAAATGCATTTTATTTGCAGAGATTTTGTAATTTTTTTGGTAATAGGCGGAAATTGGCGTTTGCACCTAGCTTAGTGCTGGATTTTGATGAACTGTTTTGAGAGATTTTATTGCCATGACAGAACCCTTAAATTTAAATTTCGGCAACTTTCCCGCGCGACGCATGCGTCGGCTGCGCCGTACACCGTGGCTACGAGATTTGGTACAAGAGCACCATTTGCGGCCTGCGGACTTTATTTATCCGGTGTTTTTGCTTGACGGCACCCACCGCGAAGAGGCGGTCACCTCAATGCCGGGGGTATCGCGGCAAAGTTTGGATAAATTGCTTCATACCGTGGAAAAAGCGGTGTTGCTGGGTATTCCAGCCATAGCTTTATTTCCAGTGATTGATGTTGCGCACAAAACGGCAGATGGTTGTGAAGCGTGGAATGCCGATGGTTTGGTGCCCCGCGCCGTTGCAACGATTAAGCGCGAGTTCCCGCAAATAGGCTTAATTTGCGATGTCGCGCTCGATCCCTACACGACGCATGGTCAAGATGGGCTGGTCGATGCGAATGGTTATATATTGAATGATGAAACACTCGATGCCTTGTGTAAGCAAGCGCTTACACAAGCGCAGGCCGGTGTAGATATTGTTGCCCCGTCAGACATGATGGACGGGCGTATTGGTGCGATTCGGGGTGCGCTAGATGCTAAACAGTTTATTCACACGGCAATAATGGCGTATTCCGCCAAATATGCGAGCGCTTTTTACGGCCCGTTTCGCGACGCCGTGGGTTCAGCGGGTAATTTAGGTAAAAGCGATAAGAAAAATTATCAAATGAACCCCGCCAATAGTGATGAAGCATTGCGCGAAATTGCGCTTGATCTGCAAGAAGGCGCAGATATGGTGATGGTAAAGCCCGGAATGCCTTATTTGGATATTGTGCGGCGCACCAAGGAAACCTTTGCCGTGCCGACATTTGCCTACCAAGTATCGGGCGAATACGCCATGCTTAAAGCGGCAGCGCAACAGGGTTGGCTCAATGAACGCGATTGCGCCTTAGAAAGCTTGCTCGCCTTTAAGCGTGCAGGGTGTGATGGTATTTTGACCTATTTTGCGCTGGATGCGGCACGCTGGCTACAGGAAAAATAAGGCTAAGTTACGGCACCATCTTCGCTCGCCAATAAGGTTTCAAGCTCTTGTAAGGTCATGGGACGTTTTGCGCTTTTTGCGCTAACACGCGGGGTAGTTTTACCGCTGCTATCGCCTTGCAATATTGGTTTAAACTTAACGTCGCACGCCGTATGCAACACATGGTAAATTACGCTTTTGCTGCGGCTTTCATGCGGATCGCCGTGAAAATTGCCGTCAGCTTCAATACGGGTATCGATCTCATGATCGAACAAGAAAAAATCAAAGCTCTTGTAGTCGTCCACCAATAGCTCAATTTCAATCGCCGAGAACGCATTGGCGTGCCCCAAGGCCACAGCGCCCACCAATACGGCTGCGCTGTTGGGTAGGGCGTTATTGAGTAGTTTTAAGATGTTGCGTGCCTCGATCCGCAGGCGTCTGAGGGCATCGGGTTGGGAATGGGCTTGGAATAGCGCCAAATAGTGGGTTAATGCGTCCGTAATGTCAGCGTGGCGGGGATATCGGGTGTTTTCTGGAAGGTTTAAGCGCGCTAAGGCCTTGCGGATAGCACGGTTATAGTCTTGTTCGCCTTCTTCGGCGATGATGCGCGCACAAGTCGCCGCAATTTCAGCATCTTGCTGCGATTGATTGACGTTGCGCCGCTGCTGATGCGTTACGGCAAAATGGCTCGACTTTTTTAAAGTTCGATGAGGCATAGTTTTTGAGTACGCTCGTGCGGTAAGAAGACAAGAAAACGCTAAAAGATTTGATTTTTTACTTCCTCACTCGGTTTATTGATTTCGCGCAAGGAGGAAGGACCTCCCGGACCATTACCCACATTTTCGGAGTAATAGAACTCGGATATGGTTTTGCCGTCAGGATCGGTTGTCGATTGGGTAACAATGCCCTGTGGCGGCTCAAAGGGCAGTTCTTTTACGCCTTTGAGGGCCTTAGCCATGTAATGCATCCAAATTGGCAGCGCGGCCTGTCCACCGGTCTCGTTGGCCCCTAAATCGGTAGGGTTGTCGAAGCCAATCCATGCAACAGCCACTAAACCGGGGTTAAAACCAGCGAACCACGCATCGATATGGTCATTGGTGGTTCCGGTTTTGCCAGCTAAATCAGTGCGCCCCAAACTCATCGCTTTGGCACCGGTGCCAAAACGCACTACGTCGCGCATGATGCTGGACATAATAAAGGCGTTGCGCGGGTCTAATACTTGCTCAGCCTTTTTTTCACCTTCTTTGGCCGTCGATTTTTCAGGATTCGCTTCAAATAGCACTGTACCGCGGTCATCCGTTATTTTGGAAATGAAATAAGGCTTGATGCGGTAGCCACCGTTAGCAAAAACGGCATAACCGCTCGCAACTTGTAATGGCGTGGCCGAGCCAGCGCCTAAGGCCATCGTTAGGTAGGCCGGATGGAGTTTGGGATCGAAGCCAAAGCGGGTGATGTAGTCTTGTGCATACTGTGGTGTGATGGCTTGCAAAATCCGAATGGACACCATGTTTTTTGATTTGGTCAGCGCCGTGCGTAAGCGCATCGGCCCATCATATTTACCATCGTAGTTTTTTGGCTCCCAGATCTCGCCACCGTTGCGGCCCGGATCAAATACCACCGGCGCGTCGTTGACGACAGTTGATGCGGTGAAACCTTTATCCAAGGCCGCTGAATATACAAATGGCTTAAAGCTTGAACCCGGTTGACGCATGGCTTGGGTAACATGATTAAACTTGTTGGCGTTGAAATCAAAGCCACCAGCCAATGAGCGAATCGCACCGTCAACAGGGTCAAGCGACACTAACGCGGCTTCTACTTTGGGCAATTGACCAATTGACCAAACGCCTTGTGCGTCTTGATAAACGCGCACAACCGAGCCGCGCACAATGCGATTAGCACCAGTTTTTTCTGCGAGCGCCCGAGCCACAAATTTTAAGCCATCAGCGCCAATTTGTAGGGTTTCGCCGCGCTTGGTAATTGCGGTCACGGCAGTAGTTTTAGCCTCCAAAACTAAAGCGGGTTGCATATCGCCGATGATTTTTTTATCCGATAAAGCATCATCAATAGCTTCTTCAATATCTTTCATATCCGCAGGCAAAACCACCACACCCTCGGGGCCTTTGTAGCCGTGACGACGGTCATATTCCAACACACCCCGACGCAATCCGGCTACAGCCGCCGCCTGATCTACATTGCGTACCGTGGTATAAACCTTTATACCGCTTTCGTAGGTTTTTTCGCCATATTGCTCGAACAGTTCTTGACGCGCCATCTCGGAAATGTAATCTGCTTCAAGTAAAAATTGGGTACGATCACTGTTGAGTTTTAACTTTGTGGCAAGGGCGTTTTTTTGATCTGCGTCATTTATAAAATTAAGTTCATGCATGCGCCGTAAAACATATTGTTGGCGCAAGGTTGCCCGTTTAAAATTATCGAAAGGGTTGTAGCGCGATGGCGCTTTTGGCAACCCTGCTAACATGGCGGCATCAGCCACAGTGATTTCCGTTATGTTTTTGCCAAAGTACACTTTTGATGCGGCGGCAAAACCATAAGCGCGGTTACCTAAAAAAATATGGTTTAAATAAATTTCAAATATTTGATCTTTGCTAAGGTTATGTTCAATTTTGAACGAAAGTAGCCATTCAGATATTTTCCGGGTGTAGGTTACCTCGTTGGTTAAGAAGAAGCCACGCGCGACTTGCTGGGTAATGGTGCTGGCACCACCGCGAATTTTACCCGCCGTAATATTGGTAAAAAGCGCACGTGCCGTACCAATGTAGTCGACGCCACCATGCTGATAGAAGCGTTCGTCTTCCGCCGCCAAAATCGCTTTTTTCATCACGTCAGGAAAATCCTTGATCTTCACAAATGAGCGACGTTCTTCCCCAAATTCGCCAATTAGCTCGCCTTCAGCGGTAAACACCCGCAACGGGATTTTTGGGCGATAGTCCGTCACCGCTTCGATTGACGGTAAAGTGGGGTAAAGCAATACCACCACGAGTGCGATGACGGCTACGCCGACTAAAATAAGCGAAACCAACAAAATGAGCGGGTAAAACCACCAACGTGCTGAAGGCATAGTCAAATTCCTAAAAATCGAAAACCGGCACTAATTCCGGTAAAAGCTAGGCTAATATTAAGGGCACAAACTAGAAAATATTTGCTAAGGTTAACACCAAATCCAACCCAAATATTGTCAAAAAAATGACGTAAAAAACGCTCGCATTGCAAATTTGCGTAAAAACAACAAGCCACCCCGCAATTAAAGTAAATTCTAGGTTTTACAAAAAAAGCTTTACAGGTGAACGTGTTGTTGCTAGGATTTAATGTAATTTATGCGCAATGGGTCGTAACTTCAAACTATGCTAAAAGAAAAATTTGCTTCCCAGTTTGATTTCCTTCGAGCGAAGGCACCACCGCTTCTTGGTGTTGACATTAGCTCCTCGTACATCAAAATGGTAGAAATAGCCGAAAATGGCAAGGGAACGTACCGCATTGAGCGCTATGCTATCGAGCCGTTGGCGAAAGATACGGTGACCGATGGCAACATCGCGAACATCGAGGCCGCAGGCGAAGCCATGACGCGCGCATGGAAAACCATGAATACGCGCGTCAAGAACGTGGCCTTAGCCCTTCCCGCCGCCGCAGTGATTACCAAAAAAGTGTTGCTTTCTGGTAATCAACGTGAAGAAGACATGGAATATCAAGTGCAATCGGAAGCGAACCAATATATTCCGTTTAGTCTGGATGAAGTGAATTTGGACTTCCAAGTATTGGGTCCGGCGCCGAATGCGGCTGCGGATTCGAATGAAGTTGAAGTGCTCATTGCCGCATCGCGCAAAGAAAAAATTGAAGACCGCGTCGCGGTTGCCGAAGCTGCAGGATTGAAGGCCTTGGTGATGGATGTGGAGTCGTACGCAGCGTTAACGGCGTTTAATATCATCAAAGGGTCTACGAGCGGTATTGAATCAAAAGATGTTACCGCCATTGTTGATATCGGTGCTCAAAACACCCGCGTAACGGTTATGCATGAGGATCAAGCGGTTTATTCTCGCGAGCAACAACTGGGCGGCATGCAGCTTACGCAAGATATTTCGCGGCAATTTGGCATGCCCATCGAGGATGCCGAAGTTGCCAAAAAAACCGGTGGCTTGCCTGAAAACTACATGTCTGATGTGTTGCAACCATTCAATGAAAAGCTGGTCATGGAGATAACGCGAGCGCTACAGTTTTTCTTCACTTCCACCCAGTTCAATAAGGTTGACCATATTTTATTGTGTGGAGGCTGCGCTATGTTAGACGGCTTGGAGGAAATGGTCTCAACACGAACGCAAACGAATACCGTTATTGCGAATCCGTTCGCGAACATGGCGCTTTCGTCGCGAATTAAACCGCGCCAGTTGACGCTTGACGCACCTGCTCTCATGGTCGCGTTTGGTTTAGCAATGCGGAGGTTTGACGAATTATGATTCGCATTAACCTCCTCCCCCATCGTGAAGAAAAACGTCAAGCGCGAAAAAAGCAGTTTATTACGCTTGCAGCGATAACAGCGGCCTTAGCAGCGGCTCTTTGCGCAATAATTTGGTATGCATTAAGCGTACGCCTCGACGCCGAAAAAGAACGCGTCAGATACCTAGACAACGAAACTGCCCGACTAGAAAAAGTGATCGTGGAAATCGCTAGGATTCGCGAAGAAACAGCTTCTTTGCTGTCCAAAAAGCAGGTTGTTGAAAGTTTGCAGACTGACCGGTCAGAAGCGGTGCATCTGTTCGATCAATTGCTAAAACAACTGCCAGAAGGCTTGTATTTGCATACGGTTAAGCAAAGCGGCAAGAAGGTTGAAGTGATAGGTTATGCACAGTCAAATGCGCGGGTTTCATCATTCATGAGAAATATTCAGTCATCGCCGTATATTGAAAATCCTGAATTGGTAGTGATCAAAGCGCAAACCGTTGCAAATGTGAGTGCAAACGAATTCACCTTGAAGTTTAATTTAAAAGCTTCAAAAACAGATGATAAACCTGATATTAAAAGAGCTAGTGCAGTAGGAAAAGCAGGGGGAGCGAAATGAACTTTGCAGAAGAGTTTCGCAATTTAGATAAGAATAATCCTGGCAACTGGCCCTGGCCTTTTAAGATCGGCGCATTAGCGCTAATCTTTGTCGTTCTGGTTGGTCTCGCCGTATTTTTTGTTTTTAAAGATCAGCAAGAAGCTTTTGAGCAGGAGCAGGCTAAGGTTGAACAAAAGAAGACTATTTTTGTTGAAAAGGCTAAGTTAGCCGTAAATTTAGAGGCCTATCAAACACAGCGTGCTGACATTGAGCAAGCCTTTGGCGCGTTGCTAAAAAAATTACCAACGAAGTCAGAAATGGATGCGCTGATCATTGATATCAACCAAGCCGGCCTAGGTCGCGGGCTTACGTTTGAGTTATTTCAGCCTGCAACCGCTGAAAAACTGACGGAGTTTTATGCTGAGTTACCTATTTCCTTGGCCGTAACAGGTAATTATCATGACCTAGGTGCATTCGCTAGCGATGTATCGCGGTTGCCGAGGATTGTTACGCTAACTGATTTCGTGATTCTTACTGGTAAAGATGGTAGTAAGGATACTGGTTTGTTAAAAATGACAGCCCAAGCAAAAACCTATCGCTATTTGGATCCCGAAGAAATTAACAAGCAGCGCAAAGTAACGAAAGATGCCAATGCCAAAGCGGCACCAGCTAAGGGAGCCAAATAATGAATAATCTCATAGCAAAGATGGCGATTCTCTCGCTAATATTTTTAGCTGGTTGCGCTAGTGATTTTGATGAGCTAAAAGATTGGGTAAAGCAGACCGAAAAAAATGCGCCACGTAAGATTGAAGCGCTTCCCGAAGTAAAACAATTTGAGCCGTTTGCTTACGAAGGGTTTGATTTGCCTGACCCCTTTAAGCCGCGCAAATTATCTGTCAATCAAAATAGCAAAGGCATTAAGCCAGATTTTGATCGAAGGAAAGAGCCATTGGAATCATTCCCTTTGGAAACCTTGAAAATGGTCGGAACTTTGTCGCAAAATGGGGTCGTTTATGGTCTCGTTCGTGCTGATAAGACGGTGTACAGAGTTAAGGCCGGTAATCATATGGGACAGAATTTCGGAAAAATTATCGAGATTTCTGAATCCCAAATTAAATTAAAAGAAATTGTTCAAGACACGGCGGGTGATTGGTCTGAACGTCAGAGCGATTTGCCACTGCTTGAAGAGGGAGCTAAAAAGTGAACCAACTAATCCAATTGCATTCGACGGTGTTCAATAGATTCATGAAGCAGACCGTGAAGCTTGTCGCATTGCTAATCTTTGCTTCGTTGACGATGTCAATTCAAACGGTGCAAGCTCAAGCCGTAGAAAAAAATGTCTTGGAATCGATTACGACATCCAGTCTTCAAAGCGGTAAAGTGATCTTAAAGCTTAATTTTAAAGAGGCGCTCAAAGCGGTACCAGCAGGATTTTCTGTTACCAATCCAGCAAGAATCGTACTGGATCTTCCAAATACATTGAACGGAATGGGAAAAACCAGCGTTGACGTTGGTGAGGGTGATGTACGGACCATGAGCGTTATTGAAGCGCCATCACGTACGCGAGTGGTGTTAAACCTTAATCGTAGCCTTGCCTATGTGACAGTATTAGAAGGCAAAGCAGTAGTGATGACGGTTGAGCCTGGGGCTGCCGTGGGGCTGGTTCCCGAGGCTATTACCTTTAGTGCAACGCCGGTCGCAGCCAATGCGCCGATTCGACCCAGCGTCCGTGATATTGATTTTCGTCGTGGTGTTAATGGCGAAGGACGTGTAGTTGTTGAGTTATCCTCGGCAAATATTGGCATCGATACGCGCCAGCAAGGTCAAAAAGTGCTGGTTGATTTTATCGGTACCGCAATACCGAAAAACTTATTGCGCAGATTAGACGTTCTCGATTTTGGTACACCGGTTCGCCAAATTGAAGTTTTGGAACAAGGTTCTAACACGCGTTTGGTCATTGATCCGAAAGGACTATGGGAATTTTCTGCTTATCAAACGGATACCCAATTCATTTTGGAAGTTAAACTACTTAAAGAAGATCCAAATAAACTGGTGCAGGGTACTGGCTATAATGGGCAGAAGTTAAGCCTGAATTTCCAAAATATTGAAGTTCGTGCGCTGCTTCAGGTAATCGCTGACTTTACAGAATTGAATATCGTTACTTCCGACACTGTTGGTGGGTCGCTTACCTTGCGTTTGAAGGACGTGCCGTGGGACCAAGCGCTAGATATCATCATGCAGTCGAAAAATCTCGCTAAACGGAAAAGTGGTAACGTTGTTATCGTTGCGCCGGCTGACGAATTAGCCGCAAAAGAAAAACAAAAACTTGAAGCGGAAGCGCAAATATCTGAGCTTGAGGCAGTTCGCACCGAGACTTTCCAGCTTTCCTACAGCAAGGCAGAAGATGTGCGTCAATTGTTGAATGACGGTACTCGGAAAATATTGTCAAAGCGCGGTGCGGCTACGCCAGACGCGCGTACCAACACCTTGTTTGTTCAAGATACGCCCACCAAATTAGAGGAAGTTCGCGCTCTAATCGCTAAGCTTGATGTACCTGTTCGACAAGTCATGATCGAGGCGCGCATCGTGATTGCCGACGATAAATTCTTACGCGAATTAGGCGCGCGTTTTGGTAATCAAGCAGGTGGAAGAGTGGGCAACACTGGGGTGGGTGTCAGTGGTAGTTTGCTTAATACCGCTGAAGCGATTCCAAATAACGTCTTGTCTCTAGGATCGTCTCAAATCATTCGCGGCAACGCACTACCTGGTGGTGCTCAGCCTGATCAGCTCAATGTGAATCTACCGGTGGCCGGTGCTGCTGGAAAACTGGCGCTGTCCTTTTTGAATTTGGGCAATGGTAATTTAGTGAATGTCGAACTTCAGGCATTAGAAGCAGACAATCGCGGCAAAGTCGTATCTAACCCACGTATTGTTACTGCCGATAAGCGCAAGTCAAAGATATTCTCCGGTACGGAAATTCCTTACCTTACGTCTTCACCCAGTGGCGGTACGACGGTAGCGTTCAAGTCAGCAGTACTTTCTTTGGATGTAACACCGCAAATTACGCCTGATGACAAAATTCAAATGGAGCTAGAAATTAAGAAGGACTCTGTTGGTCTGGTAATTTCTGGTGTGCCATCGATCGACACCAATGGACTGAATACTCAGATATTAGTGGATAACGGTGATACGGCGGTCTTAGGTGGTATTTTTGAGCAAACAACGAGAACTGACGTTACTAAAGTACCTCTATTAGGAGATATTCCGTTGATTGGTAACCTCTTTAAAAACACTCGTAAAAG